>DASTSZ010000244.1:0-4619 GCA_035760425.1 Candidatus Eiseniibacteriota bacterium
CTTGCGCCGGCGCAAGTCGCCGGACAACGGTGAGGTCCACGCCCCACGACGGCATCGACGACCGCCAGATTAGCCGGGTCGTCTGGCAGCCGGGCACCGCGCGCCGACCGGCGCCAGCCGACAGGCTGAGAGGTCTGACCGAAAGGCCGAGAGGGCTGACCGAAGAGACGAGAGGGCTCGACCTCGGCATCCGGAGCGACCATGGATGCGATGGTGTGGCGAGGGGCCGTGGCGGCCCTTCGCATGGCGGCGGGCGGGCGGCAAGGCGCCGCACCCCTCGATTCATCCGTGCGCGAGTCCGCAGGGCGAAGCGCGAGAGCTCCCGACGCGTGCCCCGCCGCTCCGCATGGCCGGAGGCGCTCCAATGGGGCTGCCGAGAGACCGCGGTATTCAAGCGCGGCGCGCCGCGATCGCGTGCCGGCCGACATCCCGGATTCCGACGGCGGCCCGGAAACGACTCGGGGGAGCCGGGTGAACCCGACTCCCCCATCGTCTTCGAATCGAATCTCGGCGTGGCCGGGATTCGTGCCGACTCCCCGCTCGCTACGGCATCGGCGGCAGGGTCGGCGACGCGTTCGCGTAGTTGAACGCCGTCATCATGTTCGTGGTCGCTTGCGCGTCCTTCAGGTAGTACATCGGGAATCCGAAGACCACCACGCGGCCGATGACGCCGGCCGTGTTGGACCCGGGTGTGATCACGCCGCCCCCGAATCCGCCGAGGTCATGCGCCTGCACCTGGACACCGACCACCAGTCCTTCACGCGGCGACGGAGGGCCGGTCATGTAGATCCCGGTCGGCGCGCCGTGGTAGGTCATGATCGGCGTGGAGATCGGCCGGCCCAGGTCCTCCCGTCGGATGAGGCCCTGGCTCGGCTCGCAGTTGAAGAGCGTCGCCATCTTCCAGCCTTCGATCAGCGGCAGCCCGGGCGACCACGACGACTCGGCGTCGCCGGGGACGATCTTCGCGCTCCACTTCGCGGTGACGCCCGTGTCGACCTCGGCCGAAACGTAGCCGAGCGTCGTCCCCTGCGCCGTGACGCGCCCTTCCAGGAAGTCCTTCGACCCGAAGCGACGGAGGCCTTCGCTGGCCTGGAACGCGCCGTCGATTCCCATCATCGATCGCGGGAAGAACGACTGGGCGTACCCCACCGTCCCCGGTTGGAACGCGAAGCAGATCCCGCGCGAGAAGTTCGCCGTCAGCGCCGTGGTCGGCGAAACCGTATTCGTCGCGATCGTGAACCCCGAGAGGATGAGCGTGCCTCCGGCGCGGAGGTAGCCGCCGAGTTCGCTGTAATTGCCTCCGACGAGCGTCGCGAAGAGCCCCGACGGATTCGAGCCTCCGTTATTGAAGTCGACGTTCCAGATGACGACGCGATACGCCGCGAGATCCGAGGGAAGCGGTGGCTTCTTCGCGCCGCTGCCGTCGGCCGCGCCTCGGCTGAAGGTGTCCCAGTCCCTTCGCCCGACCCCCGTCTGCAGCGAGATGGGCGTCAGGACGTTCAGGCGCCACCATTCGTCCTCCTGGGCGTCGGACGGGAAGTTGAAGACGCGCGCCGTCTGATTTCCCGGGGAGAGGGCGTCGTCGACGTACAGATATTGCGGCGGATTGTCCACGCTCACGGGATCTTTGAACGTCGGGTGGACGATTCGGAACGGGATGACCGCATTCGTGTAGAGACCGCCGTCGTCGAAGGCTCGGACGAATAGGAAGTGGAGCCCGACGGTCAGGTCTTGCGGCCGATAGGTCACGCCCGTGTTTCGCACGTCCGTCGCCGGGAACGACGCCGTGTCGTCGAGGGCGTAGGTGAATCCCGTGATCTCCCCGCCGTAGGCGTCGGCCGAGGCGGTCCAGGAGAACGAGATCAACTCACCCTCGAAGATCTGCAGCTCGCGCCGCGGGAAATCGACCGGACCCGAGGTGCAGGAAAGCGGCGTCGTCAGGACGCTCGCCGAAACGCAGAGCTGGGGCCCCGGATTCGTCAGCGTCACGGTGAAGTGCCGGATGTTTCGCACGAAGGCGATGTTCTTCTCGCGCGCGCCCGCCTGATCCACGGCGCGGATCGCGAAGACGTACTCGCCGGGCGACGCGTTTCGGATGCGGAGCCGATTGGCATGAATCCCGGTCCACTTCCAATCGTCGTACGGCGGGATGAGGTTGTCCCCCGTGCTCGCGTTCAGCAGATTCGTGTAGAAGGTCTGATTGAACGCGGGAAGCGGCGGATGTCCCGGCTCGTTGAACGCCTGCATGAGCAACAGGACGTACTCGAAGGAATCGCAAGGCGCCCGGCCGCCGGTCTCTCCGCCGTCGGGGTCGATGCCTTCCCACTCGAAGGTGAAGTTCGGCCCGATGAGCGAATTGAACGCGGACGGGCCGCGGAGAATCGTCGAGGTCGGCGGGCGGGTCTTCGTCGAGAAGAAGCGCTTCGCGGGCGTCGGATCGACGCGGCCCTCGTTGTCCTCGGCGGAAACCCAGAAGACGTGACCGCGGATCTCCTTCACCGGATCGACGAGGAGTAGGAGCGTCGTGTCTTTCGCCGTGGTCGACTGCCACTTGCTCGGATCGGTTTCCAGCGTGTCGTCGTCCACCGCATAGCGGAAGCGCACGACCTCGCCGTCCTTGTCGTAGCCGTTCCAGAAAAGGCGCACGCGATAGCCGGCCGTGTCTCCCTCGAGCGGCGCGTACGTCAGTTCCGTTTCGGGCGCGAGACGGACCGGCGTGGGGCCCGCTCCGTTGTCCTTGGCGCACCCGCCGAACAACGCCGCCACGAGCGCGACGCTGAACAGGGGGACCAGTTTCAGGATGTTTCGCATCATCGAATCCCGTGCTCCTCTATCCTCGGCGTGGTCGTACTAGGGGCGGGGACAATTTCCGGTACAAGTGCTGTCGGCGTAGTCGACGTTGAACTCGACTCGAAGGATCTCGTCGGACTCGAAGCCGCCCGCGTCCCTCACGCGGACCTCCGCGACGTGGGGATTCGTCTCGGAGAACGTTCGGAAGACACGTTCCGGAATGGCGACCCAGCTACTGTCGTTCACGACTCGCCGTTCGAGACCGTTCTCCAGACTCAGGGTCGCCTGTTTCGGGAAGCCGTCCTCGTTGTCCTCGGCCACCCAGGAGAAGATCTTGTACTTCTGATTCAGGCTGCAGCAGTCGGTGACGGTGAATCCGGTCACCTTCGGCTTGAAATTGCAGTTGAAGATGAACTCGCCCGAGTAGGGCAACCCGGAAACTCGATTGGCGACGTCCCGCGAGCGGACGAGCATCTTCATGCCGTTGCCCGCGTCGAGCTGATCGAGAATCAAGTTGCTGAGACCGAGCGGGCCGAGCACGTTCGGGTCGTTCGTCTTGAAGGGCACGCCGGGCGCCAGCTCGGAGAGGAACCCGATGATGTAGGGGTCGCCGTCGTTGCGCGCGCCTTGACTCAGCGCCAGCGAGAAGGCGTTGAGCCCGTTCGGATTGTCGCAGGCGTTATCCTCCCCGTCCCACTTCCACCAGACCGTGGAACGGAAGGGCACCGTGTCTCCGGGATGGAACGGCACCGAGACCGGCGCGATCGGCTGACCCTTGTAGTAGGGCTGGATGTAGTACCCCACCGCCTCGTCGTTCGTCGCCGGGCGCGTTCCGTCCTCGCGGAGGAACCACGACGACGGATCTCGATTCACGACGAAGAAGAACTTGCTGCCGCCCGGATCGCTGAGCGCATAGGCGTTGTCGATCGCCTGGATCGTGAGCGTATAGACGCCGCTCGCGAGGGCGATCGAATTCGGGTCGTTCGGGTCGTTGAACGTCGCGCACGAGTCCGCGATGATCGGACTGTTGTACGGACCGACGTCGAATTTGTAGCCGATGACCGATCCGTCGGGATCGCGGCCCGACCAACAGACTTCGAAGGGCGTCCCGTTGCAGAGCGAGTCGACGCCGTTCCCCGACGGATAGCTGCCGGTGAACTCCACGATCGGTTTCTGCGTCGTCGAGATGATGATCCGGTGGTTGAAGATGGTCAGCACCGGATCGGGCTTTCCGAGATTGTCCACGGCGCGGATGAAGAAGATGTGGCCTCGGGACGTACCGGGAGGCTGATTGCTCGTGCCGCCGGCGATCGTCGCCGAGTCGTTCACCGTGAGTTCGAAGATGCTGTCGGTCTTCGTGGTGAATCGGAACGCGCCGACGCTCGAATCGTCCCAGGACCACTGGAAGCCGGAGATGTAGCCGTCGGGATCCTCGCCGCGCCAATAGAGATGGATTCGATAGGAGAACGAACCGCTCTCCGGGGGCGCCGAGACGAGGTATGTGCGGGGCGGCCGGTTTCGATCGACTTGAACCGGATCCTTGGCGCAGGCCGCGAGCAGTGCCGCGAGACCCACGAGCAACACAACGACACGGACGCCTAGGCGCCACGCAACGCGCTGGGACATTTCGTTCTCCGAGGAGACTGGGTTGATCACCGGCAGGTCGTTTGGGTCAACTCTTGGGGGACAGGAAAGACCTTACCTTCGCCCCACCGTAGTGTCAAACCGTATTTCGACGCCCGGGGCAAGGAGAATAGCCTGCGGCGGTGCCGGGTGCCAGCAGGATTCCGTTCGAAGGCCTCCGGGCTCGTTGGGGGGCTTCTGCGGGC
>DASTSZ010000245.1:0-7155 GCA_035760425.1 Candidatus Eiseniibacteriota bacterium
TCGCGGCCGGCAACGGCACGCCGACCGCGCTCAATCCGACGGCCCGCGACGACCGCGCGGTCGTGCTCCACGGCGGCTCCGGAACGATCAACGTCCTCGCGAACGACTTCGATCCCAATTGCCAGACGATCACGATCGGAAGCTTCCCGTCCGTCACCGCGAACGGCGCCACGATCACCACCTCGGGCGACAATCTCGTCTACACGCCGCCCGCCGCGTTCGTGGGTCTCGACACCTTCCAGTACACGGTGCGCGACGCCGGGGGCGCGCAGAGCACGGGGACGGTCACCGTGGACGTGCAGGACTACAAGGCGCCCGACAACGCCGCCGGCGCGGTCGCGGGGCTCCAAGTCCGCTACTACTACACGCCGCCGCTCGACGGGAGCCTCGGCTCCATGCCGACCCTCGCGAATCCCTACAAGATCGAAACGGTTCCGTCGCTCCTCTTTCCGACGACCGACGGCGTGGTGGGGGAGAGCGGGCTGAAGGACAAGGTGGCCGCGCGCTGCACGGGGATCCTGAATCTGCCGTCGACCGCCTCCTACACGTTCTACCTCACCGCCAGCGACGGCGCGAAGCTCTACATCGACAACACGCTCCGCGTCGACAACGACGGGCTCCATGGAATCCAGGAGCGCTCCGCCACCGTCTCGCTGACGGCGGGCGCGCACGACGTTCGCGTCGACTACTACGACGAGACCGGAACGGCGGGTCTTCGCCTGGAGATGGCGGGCGGCGGCATGACGCGCGCCGACATCCCCGCGTCGAAGTGGGCGTCGCCGGGCGTTCAGATCGCCTACTACCAGCTCGATTCGAATCTCGTGCCGCCGCTCGCGGCGCTCGCGCCGGAGCGGACGCAGGCGATCACCGCCATCAACTATCCCTTCCAGTGGGGAAACTTCGCGGGCAGTAACCGCGCCATCAACGTCGGCGCCGTCTTCGAGGGCTTCCTCACCGTTCCAACCGACAACGTCTATACCTTCGAAGTGACGTCGGAGGACGGATCGAAGTTCACCATCGGCGACCAGATCGTCATCGACAACGACGGCTACCACAACCGCGTGGCTCTCACCGGCTCGCGCGCGCTCCGCGCCGGGCCGCACAAGTTCCGCCTGGAGTACTTCGCGAAGGACGGCGGCTGCGCGCTGATTCTCAAGGTCGCGAGCAGCACCGTGACGAACCAGGTGGTGCCGGCGTCGTGGTTCAGCCACCTCACGACCGTGCACGTTCCGCTCGACTACTCGACGATCGCCGCCGCGATCGCGGCCGCGCCGGCGAACGGCATGGTCTGGGTCGCCGCGGGCACCTACACCGGCGCCGGGAACAAGAACCTCGACCTCGGGAACAAGAACCTCACGCTCATGGGCGGCGGCGGGCCGGCGTTGACGGTCCTCGACGCGCAGAGTTCGGGCCGCCTCTTCAATCTGTCGAACCACACCGCGGCGGGCGCGGTCATCGAGGGCTTCACCCTCGCCCGCGGCAGCAACACCTCGGGCGCGGGCGGCGCGATGCTCCTCAACAACAGCACCCTCACGGTGCGGAATTGCTACATCGAAGGAAACATGAACACCGGCTTCGGCGGCGCGATCGGCGTCACGGGAACCTCGACGCCGACGTTCGACGGCTGCGTGATCTCCGGCAATCACTCCGATAGCGGCGGCGGCGCGATCTTCGCCGACGCCGGATCGCATCCCACGTTCGTCGGCTGCACGGTGAGCGGCAACTTCACCGACACCTACGGCGGCGGCGCCTACGCGTCGAACGGCGGAACCATCTCGTTCGATCGCAGCATCGTCTGGGGAAATAGCGGCACCACCAACGGCAGCGAAGCCTGGACGGCCGACGCCACGAGCACCGTGGAGTTCGTCTGCTCGGACGTTCGCAGTTCCGCGGTCGGCGGCGGCGGCACGGAAGTGTTCGCGGCCGACGTCATCATCAGCGACCCGCTCTTCTGCGTCCCCGCCCCGAGCGCACAGGCGCCGACGACGGGAGGAAGTTACCGTGTGGTCGGCGGGTCGCCCGTTCTTTCCACGGCGGCGCTCTGCGGCAAGTCGATCGGCGCGCGCGGCCAGGGCTGCACGACGACGGTCACCGCCATCGACGATGTCCCGGTCGCGCGCGTGACGCGGCTCGAGCAGAACGCCCCGAACCCCTTCAATCCGGTCACGCGGATCCGCTTCTCGCTCGAACGCGGGGGACGGACGACGCTCCGAATCTTCGACGTGGCGGGGCGCGTCGTCTCGACACTCGTCGATCGCGATCTCGCGGCGGGGCCGCACAGCATCACGTGGCGCGGCACGGACGATCATGGCCGCCAGGTCGCCACGGGCGTCTATTTCTACGAACTCCGCAACAACGGCGAGGCGTCGACGAGGAGCATGGTGCTGTTGAAGTAGCGACGGGTGAGGTTCGATCCGGCGGTCGACGGACCGCGCGGCGCTACGCGATCTGCTTCAGCATCGCCTCGTTGGTGGGGAACTGCTCGAGGGCCTTCCGAAGATCCAGAATCGCCTGCTTGGGGGGCGAGTCGAGGAGACGGCGCCGCAGCCGGTTGATCTTCTCGATGTCGGTCGCCGAATAGAGGAGTTCGTCCTTCCGCGTGCCGGTCTTCGCGATGTTGATGGCCGGGAAGACCCGTTGATCGGCGAGCGCCCGATCGAGCACGATCTCGCTGTTTCCCGTCCCCTTGAACTCCTCGAAGATCATATCGTCCATGCGCGAGCCCGTCTCGATGAGGGCCGTCGCGAGGACCGTGATGGATCCGCCGTTCTCCACGTTTCGGGCCATCCCGAAGAACTTCCGTGGTATCTCCAGCGCCCGCGAATCGAGTCCGCCGCTCATCGTCCGTCCCGAATCCGAGCCGTACGAATTGAACGCGCGCCCCATGCGCGTGATGCTGTCGACCAGCACCACGACGTCGTGCCCGCACTCGAGTTCGCAACGCACCTGGGCCATGCACATGTTCGCCACGTGAACGTGCTCGTCGAGGGATTGGTCGCTGCTGCTCGCCAGCACCTCGGCCGGCACCTTGCGGCGGAAGTGGGTCACTTCCTCGGGGCGTTCGTCGATCAGGAGCACTACGACGCGCGTGTCGGGGGCGTCGGCATGGATGGCCACCGCGAGGTCCTCGAGCAACTGCGTCTTTCCGGCCTTCGGCGGCGAAACGATGAGGCCGCGCGTCCCTCGCCCCATCGGCGCGACCAAGTCGATGATCCGCATCGACACGTTGCCGCCCGCGCCGAGCCGGAATCGCTTGTCCGGATTCATGGCGACCAGCTTCGTGAAGGGAATCCGGGCGCGGAACGCCTCGGGGCTCAGCCCGCAAACCGTGTCGACGCCCTCGAGGCGGGGACCCTGCTTGGAAGGTTGCGCGGGGCCCGCGACGCAGGCGCCCGTGATCAGCCCGAAACGATTGATGACCGCCTCGGGAACGAAGGCGTCGCCGGAGGCCGGGGCGAACGAGCGGGCGGGATCGCGGAGATAGCCGCCCCCGCGGTGGAGAACCTCGAGAATACCGGAGACAGTCGTCGGCACAGTGGCGCTTCCAGGTGGGAAGGTGAAGGGCGGGCGCGATCGACGTGAGGCTCTGATCGCCCTGCCTAGGGGTGAAGCGATCCTCGCTCCAGCGGGCACCAGCGTGGGGTCGACGGATCGGTGTGATCCTAGGGGCATTGGACTCGCCGCTGCAAGAAGAATGGCCCGGCCCCTGGGAAGGGCCGGGCCGCGCTCGTTCGGGCCTGGTCGGGGGAGTCGCTCCTTCGCCTACCGCTCCGCGAGGAGGGCCAGCTTTCCGGTCGCGACCACGCCGCCCGATTCCGCGCGAACGAAGTAGATTCCTCGCGCGAGGGGGGCGCCGGTGTCGGCGCGCCCGCTCCAGCGCAGGACCTGCGTCCGAGGCGACGCACCCTCGGCGCCCTTCGCCGCCGCGCCGCGAATCAGAGCCACCCGCCGCCCGCTCACGTCGTAGATCGCCGCGCGCACCGCGCCGTCCGCGGCGCCCGCGAAGGTGATCTCATACGCTCCGCCGCGCCGCGCGATGCGAAGGGACGCGTCGGGGTCGCCGCCGGCGCTCCGGGCCGCGGCGACTCCCGCCCCCGCGCGCGCCGCGCCCGGCCCCGCGCCCGCGGGATCGACGATGAAGAAGCCGAGCGAGAGATCGCTCGCGTAGATCCGACCGTCGCTCCCAAAGTAGCAGCCCCACGTCTGGCGTCCCGTGAAGCCGCAATCCATCTTGCACGACTCGTCCATGTTCGAATGGGGCAGGTAGAAAGCCGTCTCGGTCGGCGCCGTCTTGTCGCTCGTATCGATCAGGCGAATCCCCATGCCGTAGTTGGCGACGAGCAGGGTGTTCTCGCCGCGCACGTCGAGGTTGTGCGCGTCGTAGATGAAGGAGCGGTTGGTGATCGGGAGACTCGAGCCATTGAAGTTCGGATGACGGAAGAATTTGTGCAGGGACGCCGTCTGAGTGTCGCGGCCCGGCAGATCCCAGCCGCCGACGATCCTCGGCGTGCAGGGCGCGGTGCCGTCGCAGTCGTGCGTGTCGAGCACGTGAACCCCGCCGGCCCGGTAGTAGCCGATTTCGTCCTCGAGATAGACCCAATCGCCGGACGGCGTCGGCGCGGCGTAGTGGGCCGAGCGGAGACCGTTCGTGAAGATGTTGTAGTCGAAGACCCCGACCTCCGCCGGCGCTCGCGGGTCGGTGACGTCGACGATGCGAAGGCCGCCGTCCCAGTAGCTCACGTAGTCGAGCACGCGTCCGCTCCGCGGGTGGCGCTGCACGAACCCCTCGTGCGCGTAGTTGAATCCGACGCAGAAGGTCCCGTTCGAGATGCATCCGATGCCTTCGCTCGCGGCGAATTGCGACAGGATCTCGCCCGTCTCGATGTTCACGATGGTCATCTTGTAGTTGCCCCCGCTGTTCGCGTAGGCATAGGGCCGGCCGTGCTCGACCTCGGGATCGATCTGCACGGTGTGCACGCCGCCGGGCACTTCGATCCGGCGATAGATCGTCGGATGGTAGGGATCGGCGGCGGTGTCGTAGACCGTGATCCCCTCGAATCCGATCGGCGGATCCGTGAAGGTGAGATCCTGGTGGCTCACGGCGAGGAATCGGCCGACCAAGTCGAGGTCGGCGGAGTCGGACGTCTCCTCGAGGTGGGCCGTCGAGTAATCGCCTCCGGTCGCGTCGGGCGTAGCCGCGGTGCGAAGGCCGGCGTCGTGGATGTGCGTCGAGAGGTGATCGGTCATCACCGGGTGCGCCGGGTCGCGCGTGTCGATGACGGCCACGCCCTGATCGTCCCAGGAACCCAGGTAGGCGACGCCGCGCGCGGCGTCCGCGGCGACGTTCGAGTACTGGCCCGCGTCCCAGGGCGCGAGCGTGCCGACGAGCGACATGTGCCTTCCGGCCGCGGCGGCCGGGGAAGCGACGCTCGGAGCGACAAGGAGTGCGACGGCGACCGAGGCGAAATGGGACCACGGGAGCATGCGCTGACGAAACATCGTGGGAATCCCTCACCGGCCTGGAAGGAAATGACGGGGATGGCGCGGCGGGCCGGCTCGATCGCCGCGGCCGCCTGACTCGCCGAGTCTAGTCTCGGGCGAACGGCCGGAGCAACGTCCGCCGTGGCGGGCGAGAGAATATTCGGGCGGCCCCGTTCGGTTTGGCAGCCCCGGACGTAGTAATGACCACACGCATCTCGGGGAGAGCTGCTACCGCGCGGGGCCATTTCGTGAGATGATTTGGGGGTTGCGCCGTGAAGGACCACCCGCAGGGGGGCGGGGGTCCCGGCGACCGCTATCGAAGCCCCTCGTAGGAAAGCAGTTAACGCCTCCGCGCTCTCGCCCCCATCGAGTCCGTAACGCCGGTGCAAGGTCTCGGTCGGAACGCTATTCCGACGCCGCGCACACGGATCGCAGCACGAATCGTGAGGTGCCCCATGCGCGCGCTCGTGGCCCGCTTCCTCTTCGGAATTCCGCTTCTCCTTTCCCTGCTCGCCGCTCCCGCGAGCGCCCAGTACATCTACCTCGACGCGAACGGCGACGGGGTGAACACCTCGACCGACGTCTTGAACCCCGTGGGGACGACGACGCTCGAGGTCTGGCTCGTCACGAACGCGGGTCGCGACGGCACGCCCGCCGTCTGTCCGACGGGCGAAGAACTCACGATCAATACCTACGAGTTCATCCTCAAGGCGACGAACGGCCAGATCAACTGGCTCTCCTACACGAATCTCCAGACGGAGAGCACGCTGAGCTTTGGGCTCGCGTCGAACGCCACCGAATACCACAACGGATTCGGCGGCGGGCCGATCCAGCCTCCCGGCATCCATCACCTCGGAACTCTGACGGTGAGCGTGGCGCTCGGGACCCCGTCGATCGCGTTCGCCACGCTCACGAATCTCTCGGGCGCGTGGCTCACGTCGTTCGGATCGCAGTGTCCGGGCGTCGACTTCGACAACACGATGAAGTTCGGCTGGGATTGGTTCGACTCGGACGGCGTGGCGTACGGCGGCGCGCCGCAATCGCCGCCCGTGCTCGCCCCGATCGCCGACATGACGGCCGACGAAGGGCAGGTCGTGCAGCAGACGATCACCGCGACCGATCCCGATCTGCAGCCGCTTCTCTTCGAAAAGGCTTCCGGGCCGCTCTATGTGAGCGTCGCGACGACCGTCCCGGGAAGCGGCGCCGCGACCGGCGTCGTGACCCTCGCGCCCGGCCCCGCCGACCAGGGCGTCGCCACCGCGACGGTTCGAGTGACGGACGGGTTCACGTCGGATCAGCGTTCGTTCGGCATCACCATCATCGACACGAGTCCGCACGGGCCCGTGTTCTACACCGAAAACCCGGTTTCGATCGGCGTGGGGCAGCAGCGGCAGATCGGCATTCAGGTCACCGATCCCGATTACGATCCGATCACACTCTCCATCGCGGGACGGCCTTCGAGCGTTCCGAATGTCCTGTTCGGGCCGAACGAAGGCGCGGGGAGCATCGCCTCGAGCTACGTCATCGCTCCGGCGCCCGGGGACGTCGGCCGCTCGTTCGTAGTGCTCCAAGCCGGCGACGGCCACGAAACCGCCTACGCGCGCGTCGATATCAACGTGACCGGCGTCGCGCTCCCGCCGCCGCCGCCCGCCGATCTCTTCGCGGCGGGCTACA
>DASTSZ010000246.1:0-7471 GCA_035760425.1 Candidatus Eiseniibacteriota bacterium
CCGTCGTGGTAGCGCGGCATGCCGGCGTTCGGCATGGCGGCGAGCGGGCGATCGGTGCGGCGCGACATCCGTTCGATCACATCGAGCACGCCCTGCGGCCCGACGCTGCAGTTCGCGCCGATGGCGTCGACGGGCATGGACGAGAGCGTGCGAACGACGTCCTCGGGATACGCGCCGTGGAGCGTGCGCAGATCCTCCGTGAACGTGAAGAGCACGACCAGAGGCAGGTCGGTGACGGCGCGGATGGCCTCGACGGCGATCGTCGCCTCGGTGAGATCGCTCTGCGTCTCCACGATGAGGAGATCGACGCCGCCCTCGACCAAGCCCTCGGCCTGATCACGGTAGGCGTCGAAGGCGTCCTCCCGTTCGATCGTGCCGAGCGGCGCCACCGGCTTCCCCAAGGGCCCCACCGCGCCCGCCACGAACGCCGCTTCCCCGACCTCCTCCCGCGCGTTTCGCGCCAGGCGAGCCCCTTCGCGCGCGACGAGCCGCGCCCGCTCGGAGATGCCGTGCGCGGCGAGCCGGAATCGGTTCGCGCCGAACGTGTTCGTCTCGATCACCTCGGCCCCGGCGCGGAGATACTCGCGATGGACCGACTGGATGAGGGCGGGATCGGAGAGATTCAGCGCGTCGAAGGAGCGGTCGAAGGACATCCCCTTGTCGTACAAGAACGTGCCCATAGCCCCGTCGGCCAGCACGGGGCCGCGGAGGAGGCGTTCGACGAAAGGATGCGTGGGGCGCGCCGCGTCGGAGACGTTCGGCCCGGGGGCTTTCACCATGGAAAGCATCGTACTATACTGCTCGGCTCATCGCTGACGTGCTTTTGACCGGGGGGATTTCCGTGAACATCCTCGTCTTCGTGAAACAGGTCCCGGACACCGAGACCCGAATTCAGATCCAGAACGGCGCCGTCGACACGGCGTCGGTGAAGTGGGTGGCGAACCCGTACGACGAGTTCGCCGTGGAAGAAGCCCTCCGCATCAAGGAGCGCCTCGGCGCGGGCAAGGTGACGGTGATCAGCCTCGGCCCCGATCGCGTGAAGGAGGCGATCAAGTACGCCCTCTCGCTCGGCGCCGACGAAGGCGTGCACGTGAAGGGCGACGGCGTGGCGCTCGACGATCCGCTCTCGGTGGCGACGGTGCTCGCGGCCGCGGCGAAGAAGGCGACGTTCGATCTCATCCTCGCCGGGAAGCAGGCGGTCGACCAGGACTCCGGCACGACCGGCGTCATGCTGGCCGAACTCCTGGATCTCCCCCACGTCTCGGTCGTCGTCGGCCTCGAACTCGACGCCGCCGCGAAGAGCGGCAAGGCGAAGCGCGAAGTCGAGGGCGGCACGGAGGACGTGACGTTCGACCTCCCCGCCGTCGTCACCGCGCAGAAGGGGCTGAACGAGCCGCGCTACGCGTCGCTCAAGGGGATCATGGCCGTGAAGAAGAAGGTCGTGCCGGAGTGGACGCTCGCCGACCTCGGCGTGGACGCGGCGTCGGTCGCCCCCGCCGGCGCGGCGACGCGCACGCTGGAGACGACGCCGCCCCCGCCGCGCCCCGCGGGCAAGATGCTCGAGGGCGAACCGGCCGACACGGTCAAGGAGCTGGTCCGCCTGCTCCGCGAAGAAGCGAAGGTGATCTGACATGAGCCACGTGATCGCGGTCGTCGCGGAGACGAAGGACGGTGTGGTTCGGAAGGTCACGCTCGAAGCGCTCGCGGAAGCGAAGCGGCTGGCGGGCGAAGCGGGGGGCAGCGTCGCCGCGGTCTTGATCGGCGCCGCCGGCGCGGGCGAAGCCGCGCGGCTCGCGCAGCAGGGCGCCGACCGCGTCGTGCACGTGGAGGGCGCGGCGCTCGCGGCCTATGCGCCCGAGTCGTATGCGGAGGCCGTGAAGGCGGCCGTCGCTTCGTTGAAGCCGGAAGTCCTCCTCTTCAGCGCCACGGCGCAGGGCAAAGACCTCGCCCCGCGCGTCGCGGCGCGGCTGCGCGTCGGGCTCGCGCCCGACTGCGTCGGATTCGCGTGGGAGAACGGCGCGCTCACAGCCCGCCGGCCGATTTACGCCGGCAAGGCGTTCGCGAAGGTCGCGTGGAACGCGGCGCGCCCCATGGTCGCGTCGATCCGCCCGAACTCCTTCGCGCCTCTCGCGCCCGACGCCTCGCGGAGCGCCGCGGCCGAATCGATCGCGCTCGGCGAGGTGAAGGTGCGCGCGCGGGTGACCGGCTACGAGAAGTCGGCCGGCGAGATGCTCGACCTCACCGAGGCGACGACGATCGTGAGCGGCGGTCGCGCCATGCAGGGGCCGGAGAATTTCGAACTCTTGCGGAAGCTCTGCGCCGTTCTCGGTGCCACGCTCGGCGCCTCGCGCGCCGCGGTCGACGCCGGGTGGATCGACCACTCCTACCAAGTCGGCCAGACCGGCAAGGTCGTGAACCCGACGCTCTATTTCGCGATCGGCATCTCCGGCGCCATCCAGCACCTCGCCGGCATGTCCTCCTCGCGCACGATCGTCGCGATCAACAAGGACAAGGACGCCCCGATCTTCAAACTGGCGACCTACGGCGTCGTGGGGGATCTCTACCAGATCGTCCCGGCGCTGACCGAGGAACTCGCGCGCGTCATGAAGGAGTAGCGGCGCACGTGTCGGAGCATCCCGCCTACCGGACCTATTGGCAGCGGAAGGAGATGCTGCGCCAAGGGATGCCGCAATTCCCGGTGCGCCGCTGGTGGGAAACGGACGGACTCAGCGAGATCGAGCAGGTCTACTTCGACGCCGTTCGGAACGCCTCCAGCCTGCTCGACGTCGGCGCGGGCGACCTTCGCATCATGCGTAAGTTCCAAGCCGCGGGATTTGCCGGCGACTACCACACGCAGGACATCGGCGGCGAAGGCAGCTACACGTACGGCGACCTGAGCCAGGTGACGCGTCGGTATGAGGCGATCCTCTGCCTCGACGTGGTCGAGCACTTGACGCTGGTGGAAGGGCTGACGTTGGTGGACCGGATGGTGGAGCTCCTGGAACCTGGCGGCGCGCTCGTGCTGCAGACGGCCAACGCGTACTACATCCCGAACGCCCTCGCCTGGGACATGACGCATCTGCACGTCTACAACCTGCCGGACCTTCACGCTTATCTGGTCTGCGACGGCCTGGACGTCGCCGGTTACCGCGTGGTTCTCGGCGATCGTTCCCCGGGCGTCGTGCGCAGGGTGAAGATCGGCATCGCCGCCTACGTGAAGCAGAAGATCCTCGGCTGCGACTTCGCGAACAACATCGCGCTCGTCGCCCGCCGCCCCCGCTGACCTCGCCCTACGGCGCCCGGAGCCAGTCCACCCCGAGATCGTTCGACCTCCCGTGCGTCAGCGGCTGAAGGGCGGTCCCGTCGATCCCGATCCGCATGAGGTCCCAGCTCCCGTTTCGGTCGCTCTGAAAGGCGATGGACGCGCCGTCCGGCGACCACGCGGGGTCGTCGTCGTTCGAGACCTCGTGCGTGAGTCGCGTCGGGGACGAACCGTCCGCGTTCATGCGGTAGATCTCGAAGTTGCCGTCGCGGTCGCTCGCGAACGTGATTTGGAGCCCGTCGGGCGACCAGCCGGGCTTCCAGTCGGTCCCCTCGCTCCGGGTCAGGTTCACCGCGCCGCTCCCGTCCGCGTTCATCACGAAGATGTCGTAGTCGCCGTCCCTGGTGCTCTCGAAGGCGATCTTGGTTCCATCGGGCGACCAGTGCGGGCCGACGTCGGCGTAGATCGTCGCCCCGATCCGCGTCACGCCCGTCCCGTCCGCGTTCATGACGTAGACATCCCACGTCCCGGCTCGGTCGCTGCAAAACGCGAGGTGGGCGCCGTCGGGAGACCAATGGACTCTCGCGTCGCTCGAGCCGTTTTGGGTAAGGCGCGTTTCTCCCGAGCCGTCGTGGTTCATCACGTAGATCTCTCCGTTGCCGTCGCGGCCGCTCTCGAACGCGATCCGTTCCCCATCGGGCGATGAGGCCGGATTGATGTCGTAGGCGCGGCTCCTCGTGAGGCGAACCGACCGGCCGCTCGTGGAATTCAGCGCGTAGATTTCCATCTGCCCCTGCCGGTCCGAATAGAAGACGAGATCGGGATCGACGACGCGCCGGTCCGCCGAAGCGACGGGTGGGTTCGATTCGGGGTTCGTGGCGACGTCGCGGCAACTGCAGCAGGAGAGCGTGAACAAGAAGAGGGCGACGGGGAGCAGAGTCGGGAGCACTTCCTGGCGGCGCATGGATCCTCCTCGTTGACGACCGAGGCGCACCCAGGCTCGAACGGCGCTGCTACGTCGTGCCGGCGTCGAGGAGACTGCGGCGGTGGCCCCGGCGGTGAAGCAGGGCGTAGCGCACGGGCTCGTGATGATTCTCGGCCGTGTACGGCGGCGCGAACCGCTCGCCGACCAGGTCGGCCCGAACGAAGAACGCGTTCGTGCCGGCCAGGTCGCAACCGACGAGCGAGTATCCGAGTCGACTGCCGAGCAATTCCAGTGCCTTGAGGCTCGCGCCGAAATTCTGACTCCCGTCCCATACGCGCTGAGGATCGTAGCCGACCTTCCAATCGAGGTCGGGAGGGAGTGCTGCGTTGTATTCGATGACGACCACCCGCGGGCGGTACTCGTGGAGCGCCTCCCAGACATAGTACGTATTCTGATCGATGTCGATGGAGAGGAGGTCGAACGCCGTGGGAACGCCCAGCGATGCAAGCGTCGAAGCGACGTTCTCGCGAGTCACGAAGGCGACGGCTGTACGCACGCGGTCGGGGCCGACGCCGTGCCGCGCGAGCGTTTGCTGGAAATCGGCGGCGCTGTCGATCCAATAGCCGCTCCAGTTCTTCGCGAGCAAGAAGGCGGTGTTGCTCTCGAGGCCATCCTCGAGCCCGATCTCGACGAATCTTCGTTCGCCCGTGCCGATCCGGCGAAAGATCTCGTGGAGGATTCCGTCTTCGCCGCTCTGGGAATTGACCTGGAACGAATAACGCACGAGGCGCCGCGGATCCGCGAAGCGGGAATTTCGCTCCAGTTCGAGTTCCCAGTCCCGCATGAACTGGGTGGCCTGGAGCGTGCCAAGGCCGTGGCGCAGCGAATCGCGGATTTGGAAGAGCTCGCGAACGATGGGAAGTCCGCGATAGAACTTCTCGATTAGGTTCCCCATGGTCGCGGCATTCTCCCAGTCGAATCGGACTCCGTCAATGGCCCGAGCGGAGCCGCCCCCCTACTTCACGACGACGACGCGCCCCATGGCGATCCCTTCGAGTGTCTCGATTCGATAGAAGTAGATTCCGGATGAGAGTCTCCCGCCGTCGTCGCGCCGTCCGTCGACGGTCGCGTCATGGTAGCCGGCGGGGACGAAGGGCTCGTTCAACAGGGTCCGAACCAAGCGCCCTGCAGGATCGAACATGGAGATGGCGACCGGCCCCGGCTTCGAAAGTCGGAACGACAGGACACCGACCGGATTCAACGGATTCGGCGAGACGGAGGCCGCGAGCGCGTTCCCCGACGCGACGATGTCGATCTCGAGCGTGGTTCGGAAGACTCCGCCTCCGGCCAGGGCTCCCTCCAGGGTCACGCCGACGGTGTGGCGGCCGCCCGAAAGGCTGCTGAAGAGGTTTCGCAGGTCCGTCTTGGAGAAGCAGGCCGTCATTTCGTCCACGCCGTCTCGATCGCGATCGGCGCCGATCGTCGTCTTGTTCCCGATCGCCGCGATGCGATCGACGCTTCCGGTGCCGGGTGAAATCATCACGATCGTCGACGCCGACACGCTCGAGTTGAGATAGGAGCCGCCGACCGGCTCGATCTGTACGCAGGTTTCGGCCTTGCCGGAGTTGAGTCTGGTGGTCTTGTTTCCGCCCTCGCAGAACGCGGTCGCCGGAAAGACGTCCTGCACGGTGGCCGTGGTCGATGCGGTCGCGCTGAGAGACGCGTCGTGGACGGTCAGCGCAACGGCAAACGTGCCGCCGGTTGAATAGGCGTGGAGCGGATTCGGTCCTGAGCCGCTCGTGAGATCTCCGAAATTCCAATCGTAGGCGAGGGCGTCGCCGTCCGGATCGAGGGACGCCGTTCCATCGAACACGATGTCGACGTTGACGACGCCGGAGTAGGGCCCGCCGGCCGCGGCGGTCGGGCCGCGATTCACATTGTCGATCGTCATGGCGACGCTCTTCGGGGCGGCCTCGGCCCCGAGAGCGTCATGCCCCGTGAACGATACGGTGTAGCTCCCCTGCTGCGAGAAGCTCGGGGTCCAGCTGAAGGCGCCGGCGTTCGTCCCGAGATCCACGAAGAGAGACCCGACCGGTCGGTTCAAGATCCCAAGAACCACGTGGTCTCCATCGGGGTCGGTCGCTTGGACGGCGAAGGAAATGAAGACTCCCTCCGCTCCGAAGATGCCCGCCGGAGCGGAGAGGGTCGGCGGCCGATTGCCGGTTACGACGATCGTCGTGGTTGCGAATCCTGTCACGCCGTTCGACGCCCGGAACGTCACCGCGAAGCTCCCGGTCTGAAGCGCACCGGGGGTCCACGCGAAGGTCCCCGAGGTGTTCGACCCATTCGGAGTGAACGTCGCTCCGGCGGGAAGCGGAGAGGCCGTGAGCGAGAGAATCGTCCCGCCGTCGGGGTCGGCCGCGGTGACCTGGAAGGAGATGGCCACCCCGCTAGCGCCCGACACCGAAGCCGGTGCCGTCACGAGCGGCGCACGCGTCGTGGTCGGCGAGACGATGTAGGCGCGACCCGCGTCGTCCGCGAGGGAGCCGTTGAAGTACGCGCCGATGATGAGATCGAGTGCCCCGTCCCCATTCACATCTCCGGCTGACCCGGCCGAGACTCCGAACCGATCTCCAGGCGCCTCACCCGTGTAGACTTGATCGGGCACCGTGTCCATGGAGGGGCCGCCGAGAAAGAGATAGGCGCTCCCAGCCTCTTGTCCCGCGGCGCTGAAGCCCCACGCGCCGACGAAGATGTCGGAGTAGCCGTCGCGATTCACGTCGCCCGCCGAGGCGACATCTGCTCCGAAAATTCCACCGGCGTACGCGCCGGAAAGCGTCTTGTCCGGAATGGCGTCCGCGCCGGGTCCGCCGTAGAACAGGTACGCCCGGCCGGCGTGGAATCCGGGCGACGAGTTGAGATCCGCGCCCACGATCACGTCGGAGAATCCATCGCCGTTCACGTCACCCGCGGAAGCGACCGCGACTCCGAAAATCTCGCTGTCGGGTCCGCCGGTGAGAATCAGATCCGGAACGTTGTTCGGTGAGGCTCCGCCGAAGTAGATGTAGGCGCGGCCGGCGTCGGTCCCTCCGGCGTCGTTCTGATAGGCGCCGACAATGACGTCAGAGAACCCGTCGGCATTGATGTCGCCCGCCCCCGCGCACGACCAGCCGAAGTGATCGAACGGTGCGGCGCCCGTGAGGGTCATGTCGGCGACATTGTCGGCCGCCGACCCGCCGAAGTAGACATACGCCCGCCCGGCTTCGGTGCCGCCGGCGTTGTTC
>DASTSZ010000247.1:0-4326 GCA_035760425.1 Candidatus Eiseniibacteriota bacterium
AGGCGCCCCCATGTACCAAGCCTGCGCGGCGGCGTCCGGGGCGTGATAGAGGAGCGCGGCCGCGAGGACCGCGGCGGCGGCGAACGGCCGAATCAGGGTGCGGGAGTTCAGGGGTCTCTCCTCGGTTGAGTCGTGGCGTCAGGGCCGGTCGATCGCGGCGGGAGTCATGGGACTGTTACCCCGCAATCGCTTCCGGGGTCCAGAGGGTACCCCGCCCAGGGCTAGGTCCGCCAGGGGGTTGGACGCGGCCGGTGCCGTGGGGACGTGGTTTCAAGATGGGCGTCGCCGGGGCCGATAGATCCAAGGGGATGATGTCGCGCACCACCCGGACGAGGGATTGCCCTATGGATTCGAACTCCACGGCAGGCGTTAGCGCCGGCACGACCGGCGAAGTCCCGCCCGCCATTCGCGTGCTTCGAGTGTTGGTCGGGCTCGTGCAGTTGGCGGCCATGGTCATGATCGCCGCCCCCGGACTGGCGTCGGTCGTTTGGCGGCAATTCGGCGTCGAGGCCCCTCTCTCCGAGGGCTGGGTTCGGGTCGCGGGGATCGTCACCTTCGTGTTGACGGTTGTCGCACGGATCCTCCTCCCCGGCGGCGGCCGGCGTTACCGCGCCGAACGCGCGTTCTCCGAACTCGCGTCCGCCACGGGAGGAACCTTCCAATTGGAGAGGCGCCGCCTCGACAAGTCGGGTTGGGCCGGCGGACCGACCGCTCGATGGACGATGCAGGAGTCTCCCGTGACGCTCGGGACCGTCTCGCAGAGCCAGCGCTCCTCCGGCACGCGCGTGTCGGCCACGTTCACCACCGCGAAGGAGTTGCGCTTCTCCGTCCTCCCCAAGAACCTGCTCACCGGAATGCTCACGTCGCCGAAGTTCGTGGCGCTCGTGCAGTCGGGCATGAAGCAGCCGGACAACGAACTCTCGAGCGCCGAGCGCGATCGCGCGCTCCGAGAGGTCGCCATCTTCGCCGGATCCCCCGTCACGCTGGGCGACTCGGAACTCGACGCGAAGATCATCGTGAAGAGCAACGATGCGGATCTCGCGCGGTACGTGCTTGCCGGCGGTGGCGTGATGGAGCGGATGCGCGCGTTGCAGGGGAAACGGAAGGCGTGGACGATGTCGCTCTTCAGCGCGGATGCCGCGGGAGCGGCGCAATTGATCGTCGATCTGCCCGGCACGGAGACGAATCCGGGGACGTTGAGGGCGGCGCTGGAATTGGTGGAGGCGATGCTCGGGAGTTTGTCGAGGAATGGCGTGATCGCGACCGGGCGGCGGGATTTTCCGAGGAGCGCGGCCGGTTGAACTGGCTCCCCGCGGGGCGCCTCGAACACTGGGCCGAGTCGATCGACGGCCGGATGACGACATCTCAAAACGCGAAGAACCGGCCCGCGTCGATGGCCACGTACGGCATGAGCCGTCCATGATCCGTAGGGCCATCGATTCGATAGAGCGCCCCGAAATCGACCCCCACTCCCACTTCGTCATGATTTGAAATGATCCGTAGCACCGCGAGGGCGCCAACATAGGTTTCGCGCGCGCGCGCGTTGAAGGGACGGCCCCACGTCTTGAGGATCGTTGCTCGAACACCGACCAGCTCGGTGCCCCACAGGATCTCCGAGTCCCCATACGCCGCGTGACCATAGCCGGCGGAGAGCCTCCACCCGCCCACGCCGAGACCGCCGTCCAAGATGAGGGCGGGTTCGCTGCGATTGTCCAGGCCCCCACGATCCAGCGAGATTGCGGTGGCGAGCGATGCCGTTGGGCCCAGTGGGAGTCCGAGGGACGCAGACGGCGCTACAAGGATTCTTTCCGCACGACTAACGGCGGCGGGCGAGGCGGCCGCGACCGCGACTGCCAAGGCCGTTGCGACGCTCCAGCGGGCGCGGAACATGCAACCTCCGGTTGCGAGGGGCTTGACGTACGTGGGCCGACAGAGTCTGGACCGGATGGATTGAGTTGGCCCCCCACGGGTGAGTCGAACACCCGGCCAACGGTTTAGGAGCTTCCGGAAGTCCTAGCTCTCCCTAGTTCGCGGTTGCTGTTAGGTGCGTGCCTTTCCGAGGCGACGGTGGTAAATCAGGCTCGTGCCCAGGAACGCCGCGATGTATGGGAATGGGATGAGGAGGAAGTACACCGGGTCGGTGTGCATCGAGATCACGCGTTCGATTTCGATGAACGGCGCATTGATGTGCCCGACGAAGGCGACACATAGAAGGTAGCCCACCCCGATCGACGCGGCGTACCGCCGGTACACGGAATGACCCAGCGGCGCAAAGCGCTGGAACGCGTAGCCGACGAGGAGCGCCGGCGCCACCACCATCACTCGAACGAGCGCATAGGGGAGGACGAACTCCATCTGGTCCAGCGCAGCGGCCATTGCCAGCCCGACGAGGCTGTCCATCACGAGGAACCAACCGAAGATCGAGAGCGGCATGTCATCCCCTCGAGTGTGTGAGGGCTGACGAGTTGGTGCCCCCGGGGTGAGTCGAACACCCGGCCAACGGTTTAGGAAACCGCTGCTCTATCCGTCTGAGCTACGGGGGCAGGCGTTATTCCGGAAGCATACCCGAAGCGGCCGCGCTGCGACGCCCACCTATGGCGAAACCTCCGCCCGCACCTCCGAATAGAGCCGCGCATAAACCTCGCACTCCGCCCGCAGCTCTCGCATCAAGGGCGCGAACCCCGCGTGCGCCTGGAGCGGCCTGAGGAGAGGATCCCTCTCGAAGAAGGAGTAGCACGGGTACCCATTCTTCGCCGACTGCGTCAGCCACTCGAGCGCGGGGTCGAGTTCGCCGAGCGTCGCGTAGATGCAGGCGACGTCGTATTGCGCGTGGTGATAGTGCCCGAACGCGCGGCGATTGGCCGCGGTCCGCTCGATCTCTTGCCGCGCCACGGCGTCATCGCCACGAAGCGCGGCCACCAGCCCGCTCAGCGCGTGGGCTTCGGGGTAGTCGGGCGCCTCGCGTCCCATTCTCTGGACGGCTTGCGCCGCATCGTCCAGCCGGCTCAGTCTCGCTTGGCTCTGCGCGAGAACGTACAGATTCCACGGGGCGGCGATCTGGCGCAATTCCTCCTCGGCGAGCGCGACCGCCTCGTCGTACCTCCCTTGGTGCAGTCGGTTCGATCCGCGGTGGGCCCGGGCGTAGAGGTCCTGGGGATCGGCCGCGAGGACCCGGCCGAACTCGCGATCCGAGTCGTCGATCAGGCCGACGTGGAAGAGAACCACTCCCAGCAGGTAGCGCGCTTCCGTGAGTCCCGGCCGCAGCGCGAGCGCTCCGAGCGACTCGCGGATCGCTCGTGCATGGTCGAAGCCGGCCGAGGGGTTCCACGCCAGCCGGCCCCGCACGTAGCGTGCCTCGGGGAGATCGGGATCGAGCGCGAGCGCCCGTTCGCACATTTCTTGTGCGCGGGACTGCCAGTCGCCGTCCGGCGCGTGCTCGAACGCCATGCGCATGTACGCGTCCCCCAGCCCGGCCCACGCGGCGGCGAATCGTGGATCGATGGAGCGCGCCTTCTCGAAGTGCTCGATCGCGGCGTTGACCCCTGTGAGCGTGCCGCGATAGAGGTGCCGCTTCCCACCCATGTATTCCGCGAAGGCGTCGCCGGCGGGCGCCGCCCGCACGGCCCCCGCCAGCTTCTGCTCGTCCATGGGCGTGAGCCGAACGTCCAGCGCGGCGGCGATGCGCCGCGAGACTTCGTCCTGCATGCGAAAGACATCTTCGAGGGACGTGTCGATCTTGGTGCCCCAGAGTGGGTGCCCGTCCGCGCGCGCGACGAGCTGCACCGTGACCCGGAGCCGGTCGCCCGAGCGCTGAAAGCTCCCCTCCACCACGGCGTCGACCCCCAGCTGTCGCGCCGCCGCCTGGGCGGAGATGCTTTCCTCCTGGTAGCGGAGAATGGTGGAGGTCGGACGCACCAATAGCGATTGGATCAGGGTCAGCTCGGTGATCGTGGCGTCCGCGAGACCGAGTCCCAGATCGGCGTTCTCCGGACGTCGCTGCAGGTCCCGAAACGGAAGGACGGCGACGGTCGGGCGTCCCGCGAGCGTCGCTTGCGCGCCGCCGACGGACAGATCCCCTCGCTCGAACGCCCGCTGGATCTCCCGCAGCTCGGCCGCGAGCTCGCGAGCCGAGGCCGGACGTTCGGCCGGCCCCTTCTCCAAGCAGCGCGAGACCGCCTGGTCGAGGCCGCTCGGCACGTCCGGGCGCGACGCGCGGAGCGGTAGCGGGGGGTCGCGCAGAATCGACGTGGTCACCTCGGCCATGGTGCGGCCGTCAAAGGCGCGCCGGCCGGAGATCAGCTCGTACAGGACCGCACCCATCGCGAA
>DASTSZ010000248.1:0-3918 GCA_035760425.1 Candidatus Eiseniibacteriota bacterium
TGACCGTCGGCGAACCGCCCGCCGGTAATCCCTACGTGCGCGCCAAGGTGCGCGCCGCCGAGGAACTCGGCGCGAACGCCTCGGTCACGCGCCTTCCGCACGACATCGACGAAGCCGGCGTCCGCGCCACGCTCCGCGCGCTGAGCGCCGATCCCGCGATCCACGGCATCATCCTCCAGCTCCCGATCCCCGCGCCGCTCCGGGATGAACGGCACCTGGAGGACATCGCCCCCGAGAAGGATGTCGACGGCATCCATCCGTTGAACGTCGGGCGGTGGGTGAGCGGACTTCCGGCGCACCGCCCGGCCACGCCGCTCGGCATCGTGGAACTCCTCCGGCGCCACGCGGGCGATCTCAGCGGCAAACACGCCGTCGTGGTCGGCCGGAGTCGCATCGTCGGCCGGCCGCTTTCGATCTTCCTGTCGGAGCGGGCGCGCGGCATGAATGCGACGGTGACGCTCTGTCATTCCGAAACGCGCGACTTGGCCGCGCACACGAAACAGGCGGACGTCCTGATCGTGGCGATGGGACGCCGCCGCGCCATCGGCGCCGACGCCGTCCGTCCGGGCGCGATCGTCGTCGACGTGGGCATCCACCCGATCGAGAACCCCGCACCGGGCGGCCCGAAGTACGAGGGCGACGTCGACTACGAATCGGTGCGCCGCGTCGCCTCGGCCATCACGCCCGTGCCGGGCGGGGTCGGACCTCTCACCGTGGCGATGATCCTCTCGAACCTGGCCGACGCCGCGGAACGCGCGGCCGCGGCGGGGGCGGGGGCGAACCGATGACCCGGCGCGCCACCGTGACGGCGCTCGAGCGGGAGCCGGGCGAGCCACGCGTCTGGACCGTCTCGGAGGCGGTGCGCGCGCTCAATGCGGCGCTGGAGGACTCGATCCCGCACATCGTCGTGCAGGGCGAGATCAGCGAGTGGAAGCCGGCGCCGAGCGGACACCTCTACTTCACCATCAAGGACGCCGACGCCTCGCTGCGGGCCATTCTCTGGAAGGGGCGCCTGCGCCGCGAGCACGAGTCGCTCCGAAACGGAATGACCGTGCAGGTCGAAGGGCACTTCGACGTCTACGCGAAGGCGGGCACGCTCTCGCTCGTCGCCGACCGGGTCACGCCGCTCGGCTACGGCGCGCTCCAGGCGCAGTTCGACGCGCTGAAGCGGAAACTCCAGGCCGAGGGACTCTTCGACGAAGCGCGGAAGCGCCCCTTGCCCCGCTACCCGACGCGGGTCGGCATCGTCACCTCCCCGACCGGCGCGGTCGTCGAGGACATGCTCCGCATCCTCCGGCAGCGCGCGCCCTACCTCACGGTGACGCTCGTGCCGACGTTGGTGCAGGGAGAGGGCGCCGCGGCGAAGATCGCCGACGCCATCGCGCTCCTGAACGAATGGGGCCAGGTCGACGTCATGATCGTGGGACGCGGCGGCGGCTCCGCGGAAGACCTCTGGGCGTTCAACGAAGAGGCGGTCGTTCGCGCCATCGCGGCCTCCCGCATCCCCGTCATCTCGGCGGTGGGGCACGAAGTCGACGTGACGCTCGCCGACTTCGCCGCCGACCGTCGCGCCGCCACTCCGACGCACGCGGCGCAGCAGGTGGCCCCGAGCCTCGAGGAGACGGCCGCGACGCTCGACGATCTCGCGAAGCACGCGCGAAGCCGCCTCGAGCGCGACGTCCGGGAAGCGCGGACGCGGCTCCGCGGCATCGCCACGCACCACGCCATCCGCGAACCGCTCCGCCGCGTCCGGGACTTCTACGTGCTGCTCGATCAGCGCGCGGAATCGCTGCAGCGGGGTCTCGGCGACTGGGTCGTGCGCCGCGCCCGCACGGCCGAGGGCCTGGCGGGACGGCTCCGCGCCCACACGCCGAAGCGCACGCTCGACCGCGCGAACGACCGCGTGCAGACTCTGCTCCACCGGGCCGAGCGCGTGGCGGCCGAGCGAATCGCGCGGGGACGGGCCGACGTCCGCGGGCGGGAGGCGCTGCTTCGCTCGTACGACTATCACGGCGTGCTCCGGCGCGGCTACGCGCTCGTCTGGTCGGCGGACGGCCGGAGCCTCATCCAGCGGGCGGAGGGACTGCGTCCCGACGCGACGATCGAAGTGCAGTTCGACGACGCACGGGCGGAGGCGCGCGTCACGCGCGCGCCGCTGCCGGCGCGGGAGGAGGAGCGATGAAGCGGACGACCGCCGGCGGACCCGGGTCGGGCGCGGGCGCGGAAGAACCGAAGTCCTTCGAATCGATGATGGAGCGCCTCGAGGCGCTCGTCGAGAAACTCGAGGGCGGGAATCTCTCCCTCGAGGAGTCGATCAAGTCGTTCGAGGAGGGGATGGGCCTCGTGAAGCAGTGCTCCTCGGTGCTCCAGGAAGCGGAGCAGCGGATCCAGAAACTGACGCGCGACGCCGAGGGGAAGCCGGCCGTCGAGAGTTCCGGCCGTTCGCGCCGGAGCGAGGAAGACGCCGACGGTGAACTCCCGTTTTGAGCGGACGCTAGAGCGCCTGGTCCCCCGCGTGGACCGAGCGCTCGACCGTCTCCTGCCGCGCGCGAGCGACGAGCCGCGCACGCTCCATCGGGCCGTCCGCTACAGCGTCTTCGCCGGCGGGAAGCGGCTCCGGCCGGCGCTCTGCCTCCTGGCGTGCGACTCGGTCGGCGGCTCCATGGCCGACGCGCTTCCGTCCGCGGCCGCGCTCGAGATGATCCACACGTTCAGCCTCATCCACGACGACTTGCCCGGCATGGACGACGACGACTGGCGCCGCGGCCGGCGCGCGAACCACATCGTCTACGGGGAAGGTATGGCGATCCTCGCGGGCGACGCGCTGCTGAATCTCGCCTTCCAGACGCTGGCTCGCGCGCCGCTCGGTCGTCTCCGCGATCCGCGCGAACTCTGGAGCGTGGTGGGCGCGGCCACCGGCACCGACGGCATGATCGGCGGACAGGCCCTCGATCTCCTCTACGAGGGGAAGAAGGTCTCCTTCGCGAAGGTGCTGGCCATGCATCGCCGGAAGACGGGCGCGCTCCTGACCGGCTCGCTCCGGCTCGGCGCCCTCATCGGCGGCGCCACGCCCGCCCGGCTCCGAGCCTTCGAAGCCTACGGCGCGCGCATCGGCACGGCGTTTCAGATCACCGACGATCTCTTGAACGTGCGCGGGACGCGCACGCAGACCGGGAAGAGCGCGGCGGGTTCGGACCGGAAGAAGGGGAAGGCGACCGCCGCCTCGCGGGGCGGCGTGGCGCGCTCCGAGCGGCTCGCCGAACGGCTCCTGGCGGAAGCGGCGGCGCTGGCCCCGAAACTGGGCAAGCGGGAGGCCGAATTCGCCTCCCTCGCGGAATTCCTGCTCCACCGGACGAGATAGCCGAATGGCCATGCACCTCGAGAGCAGCCCGCTCTTCCACGCCCTCACTTGCGGGTTCCTCGTGCAGATGAGCAAGGTGTTGACCTTCCTCGTGCGGGAGAAGAAAATCAATGTCAGGCGCTTCGTCGAGACCGGCGGCATGCCGAGCGCGCACTCGGCAGCGGTGTCGTCGCTCACGACCGCGGTCGGCCTGCAGGACGGCTTCGGCAGCACGCTGTTCGCCGTGTGTCTGTATTTCAGCCTGATCGTCATGTACGATGCGGCCGGACTGCGCCAGGCCGCCGGCAAGCAGGCGGTGATCCTCAATCGATTGATGGACGAGCACTGGAAGGAAGGCGAATCCGACCGCCATCGCCTGATGGAGCTGCTCGGCCACACCCCGCTCGAAGTGTTCGTCGGGGCTATCCTCGGAGTCGCGAGCGCCTTCCTCTGGAACTGGATCCAATGAGCCTGCTCGAACGCATTCACTCACCTGCCGACGTCCGATCGCTGACCCGGGCCGAGCTCGACACGCTCGCGGCCGAGATCCGCCACGTCATCATCCAGACGGTCGCGCG
>DASTSZ010000249.1:0-5273 GCA_035760425.1 Candidatus Eiseniibacteriota bacterium
GCGCTCGTCGTCATCGGGGAAGGGGAGGCGCGGCGCGCCGGCCGCGCGGCGCCGGCGGCGGAGCACTTGCGCGACGCGGGCCTCGCCCCGCTCGCCCACGCCGCCAAGGAGGGCCTCGCGCTCATCCACGGAACGCAGGCCGCCACGGCGGTCGGCATTCTCGCGCTCGCGGAGGGATTCGACGTGCTGCGCGCCGCGCACGCCGCGGCGGCGCTCTCCGTCGACGCGCTCCGCGGAAGCGCGAAACCGTTCGACGCGCGCGTGCACGCGCTCCGGCCGCACCAAGGGCAGATCGACTCGGCCGCGGCCATCCGCCGGTTACTCGAGGGAAGCGCCATCGGCGCCTCGCACGCCGAGTGCGACCGCGTGCAGGATCCCTACTCCTTCCGTTGCGCGCCGCAGGTGCTCGGCGCGTCGCTCGAAGCGGCGCGGTTCGCGCGCGAGCGGCTCGTCGTCGAGCTGAACAGCGTCACCGACAACCCGCTCTGTTTCGCCCTCGGCGCCTCCGGCAAGGAGGGCGCGGACGCCGAGGTCGTCTCGGCCGGGAACTTCCACGGCCAGCCGGTCGCGCAGGCGCTCGACTTCCTCGCCATCGGTCTCGCCGAAGTCGGCTCCATCGCCGAGCGGCGCTCCTATCTCCTCCTCGAAGCGGGGAAGAGCGGACTCCCTCCCTTCCTGGCCGTGAACCCGGGGCTCGAGTCGGGCCTCATGATCGTCCAATATCTCCAGGCGGCGCTCGTGGCGGAGAACAAGGCGCTCGCCCATCCCGCCTGCGTCGACTCCATTCCCTCGTCGGCGGGGCAGGAAGACCACGTGAGCCTCGCCATGCACGCCGCCGTGAAGGCGCTCGCCCTCGTGCGGAACGTCCGTCGGATCGTGGCGGCGGAGCTTCTCTGCGCGGCGCAAGGGATCGAGTCGCTCCGGCCGCTTCGCTCGAGCGCGCCGCTCGAAGCGCTCCACGCCGGCGTGCGCGCGCTCGTGCCGCCGCTGACCGGCGACCGGCGCCTCGATCAAGACTTGGAACGCCTCGACCAGTGGATCGCGAGCGCCGGGGCCGCCGACGCGGCCGGCGTGGCGCCGTTCTAGACGAAAGGAGCCGTTCGATGACCCGCACCGAATCCGCGCCGCCGCCCCTCCGGGGGACGCCGCCCGCCGAACCGATTCGCGCGCCGCGAGGCGCGCAGCGTTCGTGCAAGGGCTGGCATCAGGAGGGCGCGCTCCGGATGCTCATGAATAATCTCGACCCCGAAGTCGCGGAGCGGCCGCAGGACCTCGTCGTCTACGGCGGCACCGGGCGCGCCGCCCGCTCCTGGCCCGACTACCACGCCATCGTCGCGTCGCTCCGCTCGCTCGAGAACGACCAGACGCTCCTCGTGCAATCGGGGAAGCCGGTCGGCGTCGTCACGACGCACCCCGACGCGCCGCGCGTCCTCATCGCCAACTCGCTCCTCGTGCCGAAGTGGGCGACCTGGGACGAATTCCGCGCGCTCGAGGCGAAGGGCCTCACGATGTACGGCCAGATGACGGCGGGTTCGTGGATCTACATCGGCACGCAGGGAATCCTCCAGGGCACCTACGAGACCTTCGCCGAGGCGGCGCGCCAGCACGGTGGCGGCACGCTTCAGGGGAAGTGGGTCCTCACCGCCGGGCTCGGCGGCATGGGCGGCGCGCAGCCGCTCGCCGTCACGATGAACGAGGGCGTCTGCCTCGCGGTGGAAGTCGATCCGCACCGCGTCGACCGTCGCCTCGAGACGCGCTACGTCGACAAGCGGACGAACTCGCTCGACGAGGCGCTCCGGTGGGTGGCGGAGGCGACGCAGGCGAAGCGCGCGCTCTCCATCGGGCTGGTCGGCAACGCCGCCGATCTCCTCCCCGAAATGGCGCGGCGCGGCGTGCGGCCCGACTTCGTCACCGACCAGACCTCCGCGCACGACGAGCTGAACGGCTACGTGCCGGGCGGCATGTCGTACGAGGACGCGCTCCGGCTCCGCATCGAGGATCCGGCGCGCTACGTGGAACGCTCGGTCGAATCGATGGGGCGCCACGTGACCGCCATGCGCGACTTCCAGAAGGCCGGCGCGGTCACTTTCGACTACGGGAACAACATCCGCGCGCAGGCCGAGAAGGCGGGCGTGACCGACGCCTTCGCCATTCCCGGATTCGTGCCGGAGTTCATCCGCCCGCTCTTCTGCGAGGGGAAGGGGCCCTTCCGCTGGGCGGCGCTCTCCGGGAATCCGAAGGACATCGCCGTCACCGATCGCGCGGTGCTCGAGCTCTTCCCCGACAACGAACCCCTCCACCGCTGGATCCGGCTCGCATCGGAGCGGGTCGCCTACCAGGGGCTCCCGGCGCGCATCTGCTGGCTCGGCATGGGCGAGCGCGCGCGTTTCGGCGAGGTCTTGAACCGGCTCGTCGAACGCGGGGAGGTCGAAGCGCCGATCGTCATCGGTCGCGATCACCTCGACTGCGGCTCGGTCGCGTCGCCGCACCGCGAGACGGAGGCGATGAAGGACGGGAGCGACGCCATCGCCGACTGGCCGATCCTGAACGCGCTCGTGAACGCGGTCTCCGGCGCGTCGTGGGTCTCGGTGCATCACGGCGGCGGCGTCGGCATCGGGAATTCGATCCACGCCGGCGTCGTCATGGTGGCCGACGGCACGCCCGCCGGACTCGCGCGCATCCGCCGCGTCCTCACGAACGACCCCGCCATGGGCATCTTCCGCCACGCCGACGCCGGCTACGCCGACGCGACGGCGAACGCGAAGCGCCACGGCCTCACGATCCCTCGATCGACGTGAGCGGGCCCGCGACGCCGAACGCCGGGGCACCGGCCCGCGCCGATCTCCTGATCGTGGGGGCGGCGCAACTCCTGACGGCCCCCGCCGCGCCGGACGGGGCGCCCCTTCGCGGGAAGGCGCTCGACGAGCCGATCCTGCTCGCCGACGCCGCCGTCGCCTGCGTCGGCGGGCGAATCGCCGCGGTCGGATCGACGGCCGACGTCGCGGCGGCGTATCCCGAGCGGCTCGCCGGCCGCGTGCTCGACGCGCGCGGACTCCTCGTCACGCCGGGCCTCGTCGACGCGCACACGCATCTTCCGTTCGCCGGCGCGCGCGAGATGGAGTTCGACGCGCGCGCCCGCGGAGAGACCTACGAGTCGATCGCCGCGAAGGGCGGCGGCATCGAGTCGAGCCGCCGATCGCTCCGCGCGACGAGCGAGGACGAACTCGCCGGCCGCGTGGCGGCCCGCCTGAAAGCCCTCCTCTCGCAAGGCGTCACGACCGTGGAGGCGAAGAGCGGGTACGGGCTCGTCTGGGAGGAGGAGCGAAAGCAGCTCCGCGCCCTCGCGCGCGCCGCGGCCGAGTCGCCGGTCGGCGTGGCGGCGACCTTCCTCGGCGCGCACGCGGTGCCCTCGGAATACCGCGAGCGTCGCGGCGACTACGTCGCGCGCGTCATCGAGGAGATGATCCCCGCGGTCGAGGCCGAGCGGCTCGCCGAGTTCTGCGACGTCTGGTGCGACAAGGGGATCTACACGATCGACGAGTCGCGCCGGCTGCTCGAGGCGGGCGCGCGGCACGGGCTCCGGGCGAAACTTCATGCCGACGAACTCGGGGACGTCGGGGCGGCCGGCCTGGCCGCCGAACTCGGCGCGGTCTCGGCCGATCACCTGCTCTTCTCGTCCGAGGCGGGGTTGCGCGCCATGGCCGATCGCGGCGTCGTGGGCGTGCTCCTTCCCGGCACCGCGTTCACGCTCGGCCTTCCGTACGCGCCGGCGCGCCGCATGATCGAACTCGGCCTTCCGGTCGCGGTCGCGACCGACTGGAATCCGGGGAGCACGATGTCCTCGTCGCTCGCCCTCGCGATGACGATGGCGGTGACGCAGATGAAGATGACGCCGGCGGAAGCATGGATGGCCGTGACCGCCAACGCCGCCGCCGCGATCGGAAGAAATGCCCGGATTGGCCGCATCCAGCCAGGCTTCGAGGCCAACCTGACCCTCTTCGAGGGTGGCGACTACCGCCATGTCCCCTACCACTACGGGCAGAATCACGTCCGGCTGGTGGTCGTACGGGGGGAGGTCGTCCACGACGCCGGATCCGACTCTCGTTGTGTCTGAACGAATCATCCCAATCAATTGCCCTAGATAGAGTTTGCGGATCGGACCTCGGGCCCGTTCCGCGCTCGAACAACCCCGGGAGGGAACCCCATGGCGGAGCTCATCGAGTGCGTCCCCAACTTCAGCGAAGGCCGAAATAAATCTGTAGTTACGGCCATTGCTGCCGAAATTTCGCATGATCGCTCGATCCGGTTGCTCGGGCAGGAGATGAACGCCGATCACAACCGTTCGGTGGTCACTTTCGTCGGGGAACCGGAGGCCGTGCTGGAGGCCGCGGTCCGGGCCGTGCGGAAGGCGGCCGAGCTGATCGATTTGCGGACGCACCAAGGAGAGCACCCGCGGATGGGGGCCACCGACGTGCTTCCGTTCGTTCCGGTCGGATCCTCGAAGCTCGATCGCTGCGTCGAACTGGCGCGCCGGGCGGGGGAACGGATCGGAACGGAGTTGGGGATCCCGGTCTATCTCTACGAGGCCGCGGCGACCCGGCCGACCCGCCAGAATTTGGCGGACGTCCGGCGCGGCGAATTCGAGGGGATCGGCAAGGAGCTCGGAACGAATCCCGAGCGCGATCCCGACTTCGGGCCGAAGGCGATCCACGCGTCGGCGGGCGCGATCGCGATCGGGGCGCGGCTGCCCCTGCTCGCGTTCAACGTGAATCTCGGGACCCGCGACGTGGAGGTCGCGAAGCGAATCGCGAAGGCGATCCGCTTCCAGACGGGCGGGCTCCGCTACGTGAAGGCGCTCGGATTCGAGCTGCACGAGCGGGGGATCGCGCAGGTGTCGATGAACCTCGTGAATACGTGGGGCACTCCGGTGCACCGCGTCTTCGCGATGATCAAGGACGAAGCGGACCGCTACGGCGTTCCGATCGTGGGAAGCGAGATCGTCGGCCTGGTCTGCCAGGACGCGCTCATCGACGTCGCGGAGCACACGCTGCGGCTCGAGAACTTCTCGCGCGATCAGATCTTGGAGAACCGGCTGGCCCGGAACATCGGCGCCGCCGAGCAGGCGGTGCCGGAGTTCCTGGACGAGGTCGCGTCGTCGGCGCCGACGCCGGGCGGCGGCAGCGTCGCGGCGCTGGCGGGTTCGCTCGCGGGCGCGCTGGCCACGATGGTGGCGCGGCTGACGATCGGGAAGAAGAAGTACGCGGAGCACGACG
>DASTSZ010000250.1:0-4981 GCA_035760425.1 Candidatus Eiseniibacteriota bacterium
GGTGTTTCCCTCGTGCAGGTAGATCGCCTCGGGGTAGACGAGTTCGAGCGCGCTGATCGCGTCGACGTTCGCGATGACGGCGTTCTCGCGCTTCGTGTCGAGGATGGAATAAGTGTCGTCGGAGATGGTCCGGAGGCTCACTTTCCCGGCCGGGTAGTCGGGCTGCGCCCAGTAGCGCCGCCCGTCGAGCGAGGTGAGCGTCCCCTCCTCCTCCAGGAGCGACGCCAGCCGTGGCGCCCGCGCGCCGAAGAGCGCCTCGTCCTCCGGCGCGAGCGGCAGTTCGTACGCGGCGCAGGCGATGTGGGAGGCGAGGACGTAGGGATTCTCCGGATCGAGCACCGCGCTCTCCGGCGTCTGCGCGAAGAAGTATTCGGGGTGTCGCATCAGGTACTGGTCGATCGGGTCGTCGTAGGCGATCACCACCGCGAGCGACGCGCCCTGCGAGCGCCCCGCGCGGCCCGCCTGCTGCCAGGTGCTCGCGATCGTGTTCGGAAAGCCGACCATTACGGCCGCGTCGAGCGAGCCGACGTCGATGCCGAGCTCGAGCGCGTTCGTCGCCACCACGCCGCGGAGTTCGCCGTCGAAGAGGCGCCGCTCGATGGCGCGCCGCTCCTCGGGGAGATAGCCGCCGCGGTAGGGCGAAAGGCGGTCGGCGAGCCCGTCGGGATCGTGCTCCAGCCGTTCGCGCGTGTAGCGGTAGATGAGTTCCGCCGCGATGCGCGACTTGGTGAACGTGATCGTCTGCACGTCGCGCCGCATGAGGGAGACGAGGATCCGCTCGGCCTCCACCGACGCGCTCGCGCGGCCAGGCGTGTCGCCGCCGCGCGGCATCGGATTCCAGAAGGCGAAGATCTTCGGGCCGCGAGGGGCGCCGTCCTCGTCGACGACGCGCACGTCGTCGCCCACGAGGAGCGCCGCCTGCTCGCCCGGGTTTCGAATCGTCGCCGAGGAGAGCAAGAATTGAGGATCGGCGCCGTAGTGGCGCGCCACGCGCCGCAGCCGCCTGAGCACGTTCGCCACGTGCGAGCCGAAGATGCCGCGATAGGTGTGCATCTCGTCCACCACGACGTAGCGGAGGTTCGAGAAGACGCGGCTCCATCGCGAGTGATAGGGGAGGATCCCCTGGTGGAGCATGTCGGGATTCGTGAGGATCGCGTTCGCCTCCTCGCGAAGCCGGCGGCGCGCGCTCGTCGGGGTGTCGCCGTCGTAGGTGCCCGCCTGGAGCACCGAGCGAAGCGCCGGCGAGAGTTCGCGCACGCGCTCGAGCCCGCGGAGCTGGTCCTGCGCCAGCGCCTTCGTCGGGAAGAGGTAGAGCGCGATCGCCTCGCGGTCGAGGAGGAGGCGTTCCAGGATCGGGAGGTTGTAGGCGAGCGACTTCCCCGACGCGGTGCCGGTCGCCACGGCGACGTGCGCTCCGGCGCGCGCATGCTCGATGGCGAGCGCCTGGTGGACGTAGAGCCGGTCGATCCCCTGCGCGTCGAGGAGGCGGCGAAGCGCGTCGGGTAGCGGCTCGGCGAGATCGGCGTGGATCGCCTCCCGCGCCGGGAGGCGCTCGAGGTGCGCGAGCTCGTTCGCCTGCCCGAGACCATGCACGTCCTTCGCGCCGCGCGTCCGCGTGAGGAGTTTCGAGAGGAGCGCCTCGAACTCCGCCAGCGTCTCGGGGGCGCCCGCCGGCCGGGGGCGCTCGAAGAGAGTCGGACTTCCGTTCGGGCGAAGCCGCACGTCGTGAATCACAGGAGTCCCTCCCCTTCGAGGAGCCGGCGCATCAGTTTCGCGCCCGTGGCGGCTTGGCCGACGTGGCAATTGTTGAAGAAGACGAACGTCTTCTTCGCGTTCGCGGTCATCTCGCGGATCTTTCCGACCCACTCTTGGAGTTCCGCCTCCGAGTAGAGATAGTCGTAGCGGTCGCTCGAAGTTCCCGACGGGCCGGGCGCGGGCGGCGGCGCGGCGGCGGCGAAGAGCGGGCCGTACGCCGCGACCGTCACCGGCTCGGCCGCCCGGCGCCGCGTCTCCGCCTCGCCGCCGCGCGAATCGCCGCGCGCGCCGGCGCCCCGGTCGGGCCGTCCCCGCTCGGGATTCCGCCACCAGTTCTCGCGATTCCTACCATGGAGCCGCACGTAGCCGATTCGTTCGGGGCCGGTGACGCGCGCGATCGGAGGAACCAGCCCCGGTAGATCGGGCTCGTCCACGCTCACATACCCGAGCCCCTCCTCCTCGAGGCGCGTCCAGACGCCCTCGTCCGCCCAGGAGCGATGGCGGAACTCCACGAACAGGGGCACGTCGGGGAGGCGCGCCTTCAGCGCGGCGAGGAAACGTTCGTTCTCCGGCGTCCGGTGAAACGAATAGGGAAACTGCGCGATGAGCCCCTGCAGCTTCCCCGCCGCGAGCAGCGGCTCCACCGCGCGCGCGAACGCAGCGTAGAGTTCCGGCTCGAGCGAGCGGAGGTGCGTCATGTCGTGATGCGTCTTCACGACGAATTCGAACGCGGGCGGCGTCTTCCGCTCCATGGCGCGAAGCGTCGCGGGCGGCGGGATGCGGTAGTACGTGGCGTTCACTTCCACCGCGGGAAACTCCCGCGAGTAGAACTCGAGCATCTTGCCGCGATCGATCCCCGCCGGGTAGAAGAGCCCCACCCAATCGGGGAAGGAGTACCCGGAGGTGCCGATCAGGATCGGCGGCCTCGCGTCCTCACTCATCGCGGCCCCACTGGAGCGCGCCGGCCCGCACGAGCACCGTATCGCCGTACTTGTCGCGCAGCGAGTCGACCGCCTCGGTCATCTTCCGCCGATGCCGGTCGGCGTCGAAGAGTTCCCGCTGCCTTCCCGCGCCGGCCACGAGGGACGACATGGAGACGCCGATGAGCCGGACCGGCCGCTTGTCCCAGTTTTCGTCGAAGAGCGCGTTCGCCACCTTGTGGATCTGCGTCTCGTCGTCGGTCAACTCCGGAAGCGCGCGCTGGCGAATGGTCGTCTTGAAGGCTTGGTTTCGGATTTTCACGGAGACGACGCGGCCGAGGTAGCCGTCCTGCCGCATCCGCCGGCCGACCTGGTCCGACAACCGAAGCAGGTGCGCGCCGATCCGTTCCCGATCGGCGAGATCCTTGTCGAGGGTGAACTCGTGCCCCATCGACTTGACCGCGACGCCTTCGTAGAACGGGATCACCGGCGAGTCGTCCTCGCCCCAGGCGGCGTCGCGCATCCGATCGCCGTTCAATCCGAAGTGGTAGGTCAGGAACTCGCGCGGAAATTTCGCCAACTGTCCCGCCGTCCGGATACCGAGCTTCCCGAGCGACTCCGCCGTCTTCTCCCCGATGCCCCAGAGATCCTGCACCGGGCGCGGCCAGAAGATCTCGCGATACGTCTCGTGCGTGAGCGCCGTGAGTCCGCGCGGCTTTTGTAGCCCGCTCCCCATTTTCGCGATGTACTTGTTCGGCGCGATCCCGATCGTCGCCGAGAGCCCCACGCGCCGCCAGACCGTCTTCTGCATGGCGCGCGCGATGTCGCCCGCCGCGTTCAGCATCGCCGCGGGATCGCGCGTGTCGACGCGGCCCGCGCGGATCGAGTCCACCAATCGAGGCGAGGCGGTCAGATCGAGAAACGCCTCGTCGATCGAAAAGGGCTCGATGATCGGCGTGAATTCCTTGAGGGAGTCGAGGACCTGGAGCGAGACGTGGACGTACTTCTTCGGATCGCCCTCGAGGAAGGTGGCGTCAGGGCAGAGCCGGGCGGCCGTGGCGATCGGCATGCCCGCGTGGATCCCGAATTTCCGCGCCGGGTAATTCGCGGCCGAGACGACGCCGCGGCGCGTGACCTCGCCACCCACCACGAGCGGCTTCCCGGCCAAATGCGGATTGAGTTTCTCCTCGACGGACGCGAAGAAGGCGTCCATGTCGAGGTGGGCGATGATGCGCACGGCGTGTCATCCCTCCGGCCCGAACCCGGTTGATCCGTTCACGATTCTGAACGATACTGCACATTTGTGCAGTTGTCAAGGGGAGGGGGCCGGGGCGTAGCATCGGCGGCTCGATAGGGGGAATCCGCATGACCAAGCCATCCAACGACCCGGCCGGCGCGGCGCCGCGGGAAGTCGTCGACTACTACGGCCGCTACCCGGAAGAAGCGCGCCTCGAACGGGGACCATTCCGCCTCGAGTTCGAACGAACGAAGGAGATCTTCCGGCGACTCCTCCCGCCGGCGCCGGCGCAGGTGATCGACGTCGGCGGCGCGGCGGGCGCCTACTCCGCCCATCTCGCGGCGCTCGGCTACGAGGTCCATCTCGTCGATCTCTCGCCGCGCCTCGTCGAGGAGGCACGGCGGCGAAACGAGGGCGCGGCGCGTCCGATCGCGTCCTTCGCGGTGGCCGACGCCCGCCGCCTTCCGCAGGGCGACGCCACGGCCGACGCGGTGCTCGTGATGGGACCGCTCTATCACCTCCCCGAGCCGGCCGACCGTTTGGCCGCGCTTCGCGAGGCGCATCGCGTGCTCCGCGCGCCGGGGATCGTCCTCGTCGCGGCCATCTCCCGCTACGCCTCCGCGCTCGACGGGATGGCGCGCGGACTCGCGCGCGATCCGCAATTCGTCGCCATTCGCGACCGCGACCTCGTGGACGGCCAGCACCGGAACGAAACCGGCCATGAGCACTATTTCACCACGGCGTACTTCCACCGGCCGGAGGATCTGCGCGCGGAGATCGAGGCGGCCGGATTCGGCGACGCGTCGATCCTCGGCGTCGAGGGGCCGGGCTGGCTCGCGCCCGACTTCGACGCGCGCTGGGAGGACGAGACCGACCGGAACGATCTGTTGAAGATCGCGAGGGCCCTGGAGTCGGAGCCGTCGATCGTCGGCGCGAGCGCGCATCTGCTCGGCGTCGGAAGGAAAGCACGATGAGCGCCGCGAAGGACCGCCCGCGTTGCGCCTGGCCTTCGAATCCCCTGGCGCTCGCCTACCACGACGACGAATGGGGCGCGCCGGTTCACGACGAT
>DASTSZ010000251.1:0-3363 GCA_035760425.1 Candidatus Eiseniibacteriota bacterium
GGGGCTCACGTCGGTCATCTCGGCGAAGACGAGCCCCGCGCCCCCGACGGCCCGCGATCCGAGGTGGACGAGATGCCACTCGTTCGGCATGCCGTCCTCGGCCGAGTACTGGCACATGGGAGAAACGACGACACGGTTCTCCAGCAGGAGTCCGCGGAGACGAAACCGCGTGAAGAGCGGCGGCGGCGCGGGCGCCGGGGCCGCCGCGGGCGCGGGCGCCAGTGTCGCCGGAGCCGCCGCCGAAGCCGTCGCCGAGCCCGAACTCGACGTGGCGCCCGAGTCCGAGGCCGCCGGCCCGCCGACCTGTCGCGCCGCCTGTTCCGCGTACCATGCATCCACGCGCGCCACCAACTTCGGATCGCGCACCTTGAGATTCTCGTGCGTCACGCGCAGGCTCCGCGTGAGGAGCGTGAACGCGAACTCGAGCGGCGGCACGTCCATGTAGCGCTCGGTCTCCTCGAACCACTGGAGGCTCGCCTGCGCGGCGCGCTGCAGGCTCTCCACGCCCGGCCGGCGCGCGGCTTCGTACGCGGCGAGGGCGTCGGGAATGGAAGCGTGATCGCGAAGCGATTGGGCCAGGGCGATCGAGTCCTCCATCGCCAGCTTCGTCCCCGATCCGACCGAGAAGTGCGCCGTGTGCGCGGCGTCCCCCACCAGGACGAGATTCCCGTACGACCATCGCTGGTTTCGGATCGTGGGGAAACTCCGCCAGATCGAGCGGTTCGAGAGGAGCGGGTACCCCGCCAGCTCCTCGGCGAAGAGGCGCTGGCAGAAGTCGATCGTCCTCGCTTCCGTCGCCTCGTTCAGGCCGGCCGCGCGCCATGTCGACTCGCGGGCCTCCACGATGAACGTCGACATGCCCGGCTCGTATTGATAGGCGTGCACGCGCCAGAGCCCGTGCGAGTCGTGCTTGAAGTAGAAGGTGAACGCGGGAAACGGCTTCGTCGTGCCGAGCCAGACGAACTTGTTCGGCCGGACGTCGATCCGGGGCCGGAAGTGAGCCTCGTACTTCTCGCGGATCGGGGAGTTCACGCCGTCGGCGGCGAGGATGAGGTCCGCGCCCTTCAGCTTCTCGGGATCGGCCACTTCGCGGTTGAAGCAGAGCTGCACGCCGACGTCGCGGCATCGCGCGGCGAGGATCGCGAGCAGCGTCTTTCGCGAGAGCCCGGAGAAGCCGTGCCCGGTCGACGTGATCGTCTCGCCCTTGTAGTGGATCTCGATGTCGTCCCAGCGATGGCAACGGGCCGCCATGGCGGCGATGACCTCGGGATCGGCGTGCTCCAGGGCCGCCTCGGTCGCGTCGGAGAAGACGACGCCGAAGCCGAACGTGTCGTCGAGTTGGTTTCGCTCGTAGACGGTGACGTCGTGCCGCGGGTCCTGCTTCTTCAGGAGGAGCGCGAAGAAGAGTCCGGCCGGCCCGCCTCCGATCGAGACGGCTTTCACGAGGCGGCGTCCTCGCTGAGAAGCGCGCCGGCGATGACGAGCTGCTGGATTTCGGTGGTCCCCTCGTAGATCCGAAGCGCGCGAACCGAGCGATAGAGCCGGTCGACCGGATGGCGCGCCAGGACGCCCGCGCCGCCCAGGATCTGCACGGCGTCGTCGACGATTCGCTGCGCGGCTTCCGTCGCGTACGACTTCGCCATGGCCGCCTCGAGCGTGACGCGCTCGGCGCCCTGGTCGGCGGTCCACGCGGCGCGATAGACGAGGAGCCGCGCGGCCGTGAGGTCGGTCGCCATGCGCGCGAGCTTCGCCTGGACGAGTTGGAACTCGGCGAGCGGCTTCCCGAATTGCCGGCGCTCCTTGGCGTGGCGGAGCGCTTCGTCGAGCGCGCGCGCCGCCATGCCGCAGGCGGCCGCGCCGACCGTGGCGCGGAGGCGATCGAGCGTCTTCTAGCCGAGCCCGAAGCCGCGCCCCTCCTCGCCGAGGCGATTCCCGGCCGGAACGCGGCAGTCCTCGAAGGCGATCTCGCCCAAGGGATGCGGCGAGGAGAGAACCTGGGGCCCCGCGAAGCGAAGGCCCCGCGTCCCGGCCGGCACCACGAAGCAGGAAATCCCCTTCCCCCGGGCCGCGGCGTCGGTGGAGGCGAAGACGGTGTAGAAGTCGGCCAATCCCGCGTTCGAGATGAGCGTCTTCCCGCCGTTCAAGACATAGGCGTCCCCGTCGCGGCGCGCCGTCGTGGCCATGGCCGCGACGTCGGAGCCCGCGCCCGGTTCGGTCATGGCGAACGCGGCCATCGCGCGGCCCGCCAGCGCCGGTTCGGCGAATTCCGCCTTCATCCGCTCGTCGCCCGCGAGAAGGATCGGCAGCGTGCCGAGCCCCTGGAGCGCGAAGACCGCGTCGGCCAGCGGCGAGGCGGCGCCGAGCGACTCGCGCGCGAGACAGCAGCCGCGCCAGTCCTGACGCCGGATCGCCTCGAACCAGCCGGCGCGGCCGAGCCGTTCGAGGATTTCCTTCGCTTCCCGCCGCGCCGCGCCGTCGTCGGCGGGCTCCGGCCTCCGCTCGAGTTCGGAGGCTGCGAACGCGCCAAACGTCCCCGCGAGCGCGAGGTGCTGCGTCTCGAGGAACGCGCGGACGGGCCGGACGTCGGGCGTCGGGGAGAGGCGCGCCGGGCCGCTCACTCGGTGAACCTCGCGTCGCGCTTCTCGCGGAAGGCCTCGTAGGCCTCCCGGAAGTTCGGATGGAGCATGAGCGCCGCCTGCGCGTCGGCCTCGTAGCGGAGCGCGTCGTCGAGGGTCATGGTGAACTCGAGGTCGAGCGCCTGCTTCGTCACCGCGAGCGCGGGCGCCGGCCCTCGCGCCAGGCGCGCGGCGAGCGCCGTCGCCTCGGCCATCAACCGGTCCGCCGGCACGACGCGCTGGTAGAGCCCAATCTCGAGCGCGCGCGCGGCGTCGATGAAGTCGCCGGTCATGAGCAGTTCGGTGGCGCGTCCCAGGCCGACGATGCGCGGGAGAAGCCAGGCCGCGCCCATGTCGGCGCCGGAGAGTCCGACCCGCACGAAGAGGTAGGCGATCTTCGCCGTCTCCGACGCCACGCGAAGGTCGCAGGCGGTCGCGATGACGGCCCCGGCCCCGGCGACGGTGCCGTTCAACGCCGCGACGACGGGACGGCGGCAACCGCGAATCGCCGCGATCAGATCGCACGTCATGCGCGTGAATTCGCGAAGCCCCTCAGCGTCGCGGGCGAAGAGGGCGCCGATGATCTCCTCCACGTCGCCCCCCGTGCAGAAACCCTTCCCCGCGCCCGTCAGCACCACCGCGCGCACGCCGGGCTCGGCGTCGAGCGCGCGGAAGACGTCGCGGAGTTCGCCGTAGACCTCGAAGGTGAGGGCGTTCAGGCGGTCGGGGCGGTTGAGGGTGATCGTCG
>DASTSZ010000252.1:0-10905 GCA_035760425.1 Candidatus Eiseniibacteriota bacterium
GAGCCCCGTCGTCACCGGCCCGAGCCGCGGCGGTTCGATTCCCGCGGGAAGCGAGACCGCGCCGAGCCGTTCCGCGACCGTCTGGCGCGCGAGGTAGATGTCGGTCCCGTCGCGGAAGACGGCCGTGACCTGCGAGAGGCCGAGACGCGACGTCGAGCGGACCTCCACCAGGCCGGGTAATCCCGAGATCGCCTGCTCGATCGGCGCGCTGATCTGCCGCTCGATCTCGAGCGCGGCGAGCGACGCCGCACCCGTGTTCACCTGCACCTGGACCGGCGTGGTGTCGGGGAACGCGTCGAGGGGCAGCCGCCAGATGCCCGCGATTCCGGCCAGCGCGAGAATCGCCGCCGCGACGAGCACGGCGATCCGCCGGCGGACCGACCACGCGATGAGCGCGCTCAGCATGGGCCGTCGCTCACTTGGCGGGCGCTTCCACTTCGCAGCAACCGGTGCCGATCGCGCTCTTGTCGGTCTCGGTCAGGAGCAGGTAGCTCCCGGTCGTGACGACGCGCTCGCCGCGCGCGAGGCCCCGGCGGACCGTCATGGCGCCGTTCGCGGCCGGCTCCGCCTGCACGCGGCGCGTCTCGTAGAGATCCTCGGCCAGCCGAACGAAGGCGACGCTCGCGCCGTTCACGTTCTGCACCGACTCCCGCGGCACGACGACGGAGCCGGCGACGGCGCGCGACTCGATCGTGGCGCGATGCACCGCGTTCACCCTCGCGCCGGCGGCCGGACCGTCGATGCGCGCGCGCGCGCGGACGATGCGGCTCGTCTCGTCGACGACCGGCGCCACGTAGGTGAGGATCGCGCGGATCGCCTGCCCCTCGTCGGGCCCGAGGTGGATCGTCACGGCGTCTCCGGCGGCGACGCGCAGGGCGTGCCGCTCGCCGATTTCCAGCTCCGCCCAGAGGCGGGTCGGGTCGACGACCTCGAACATCGTCTCCTGCGCCTCGACGAATCGCCCGACCACCGCGGAGCGCCGCGTGATCACGCCCGCGAGCGGCGCCCGCACGACGAGCGTGCCCCCGGCGTCGTTCCCCGCGCCGAGCGCCTTCAGGCTCCCCGCGGCCGCCTCGACCTCCGCGTTCGCGGCCCCGTACTCCTGCTCGGCGGCGTCGACTTCGCGCCGCGGCGTCATCCCCTTCTCGAAGAGCGAACGCTCCCGGTCGCGGATGGCCGCCGCGTTTCGAAGCCGCGCGTTCGCGGCGTCGAGCCTCGACCGCGCGTCGGCGAGGGCCGCGCTCTCCAACCGGGCGAGCGGCGCCCCTTTGGCCACGCGCGCCCCCTCCTCGACGTAGATCTCGCGCACCGATCCCGGCGCCCCGGCCGCGACGAGCGCGCGGCGCGACGCGTCGACCACGAAGGTGGCGGTCGCGGGAACCGAGCCGCCCTGCTCGTCGTTCGCGACGACGACGGTTTCGAAGCCCGCCTGCCGCGCCGTCTCGCGATCCTTGAACCGGAGTCGCGTGTGGTCGGGCGGCGCCTCGCGCTTCGTGACGTCGACGAGCGGCCTCCCCCCTCGCTCGGGGTGATGGACCGGGCAGACCGACATCGGCAGTTCGTGCGCCTCGCAGTAGTCGTTCTTCGCCCGGAAGATCACCGCGAGCTTCGGATTGCAGCGCGTGCAGATGACGCGCAGGACGCCGTGCTCGGAGCAGAGGTCGGCCGCGACGCCGTCCTTCACGGCGGCCGCCGAGGCCGCGGACGTCGCGCGCGACGCCGACGCGGGCGCGCCCGAGTCCCTCGAGCAGCCCGCCATGAGCGCGAGGCTCAGGCCGACGCCGGCCGCGGCGAGAAGCCGGGACGCCGCGTTTCGGGCCTTCATTGCACGCCCTCGGGCGCCGGCGGCCGGACGATCTTGAGCGTCGGATCGCACGTCGTGCACTGCGACTTCGGCACGCCGTGGTCCTCGCACCAGTCGCCGGTCGCCTTGAACGCGGCGATGAGGGAGGCGTCGCAGCGCGTACAGGCGGTTTCGGGCACGCCGTGCTCGGCGCACCAGTCGGCGTAGGAGCCGGGCACGATGCCCTCCGCGTGCGAGCCGTCCGCGTGGCCGGCGTCGGCGGCCGGCGTGGCGACCGCGGCCTCGCCCTTCGGCGCGGGGGCGGCGCTTTCGGTGCGCGCGCCGCAGCCCGCGCCGAGCGCGATGAGAAGCGCGGCCGCCAACCAGACATTCCAACGGATTCGATTCATCGGTTCTCCCTCGTCGATCGTGCCGATTCCCGCCGGGCGGCGCGCGCCGGCCGCGCGGATGCCGCGAACGAACGGTCGTCGCCCCTCGCGCGCCTGGCGCGCCGGGTGATCGGGTGATCGGGCTATTGGGTGGACGTCGAAACTAGAACGGCAGCGAAGCGGAGCGGAGCCTGGGGACGTGCAGGATGTCGCGAGTGTTGGGCGAGAGGGCCGACGCTTCGCCGGCGGGCACGAACTCCGCGGCGGCGATGAAAGTCAGGGAGGGCGCCGAGGGCGGCGCGGTCATCGGAGCGCGGTGCGGCCCGCAGACGCAGAGCGGGCAATCGTCCGCGCAGTCGTCGGAGCCTCCGCCGGCCGCCGCCGGGCAGGTATCGCACGAATCGGCCGCCGCCGTCGGGGGCGCGGCGACGAGCGCGAACGAGAGCGCCAGGAGCAGGGCGAACGCGAATCGGAGGATCATGCCCTCAAGGGTAGCGGCCGGAAGCCCGGGCTGTCCAGTCCGCCCTTGGAACCAGGCGGCCCTCATCGCTTCGTCCCACCCGCCGCGCGAAGCCCGTCCAGGAGTTCCGCGACGCCCTCGCGCGACTCGTGGACGGTGAGGAGGAGGAGATCCTCCGGCTGAAGCCATGCGAGCGCGGCGCGCACGGCGTCGAGTTCCCCTTCGTGCCGGGAGATCACGCCGTCGCCCGCGCCGAGCGCGCGGAACTCGGCCTCGAGAATGTCGGGCACCGCGCCCCGCTCGCGGCCGCGGAGGTAGCTCTCCAGCTCCTTCACGAAGATCCGGTCGGGCCGCATCGTCCACCCCGCTTGCGCGAGTTCGCGGATCGAGGCGTCGTCGCGGTCGCCCGCCTGGCCGACCACGAGCGCGCGGCGACGCGCCGGCATGGCCGCCATCATCCGGGCGAGCGCGCCGAGTCCGTGCGGGTTGTGCGCGAAGTCGACGACCACCGTGGCGCCGCCGACGTTCCAGACGTTCGCGCGCCCCGGATTCCGCGACGGATCGCTTACGAATTCCTTCAGCGCGCGCGTGACGGCCGCGGGCGGCAGCCCGAGCGCCATGGCGCCGCCGATGGCCGCGAGCGCGTTCGCCACGTTGTGCCTCGCGGCGCCGCCGAAGCAGAGCGGCACCTCGGCGATCGTCGCCACGACGCGCCGGTCGCGCCCGCGCGCGGCCACGAGCGCGTCGCCGTCGAGGAGGCACGCGTCCCCGCCGGCCGCCAGGTGCGCCGTCACGTCCGGATGGGCGGCGTCGAGCGTGAACCAGGTGACGGGCGCGGCGAGCCGTCGGCCGCGCTCGAGGAGGAGAGGATCGTCGGCGTTCAAGACCACGCGCCCTTCGGGGCCGACCGCCTTCGCCACGACCATCTTCGCGTCGGCGAGGGCCGGCACGTCGTCGATGCCGTATTCGCCGAGGTGGTCGTTCGCGACGTTCGTCACGATGGCCGCGGTGACGCGCGGGAGCGGAAGGCCGCGGCGAAGGATGCCGCCTCGCGCCACTTCGAGGATCCCGATCGCCACGCGCCGGTCGCGAAGCACCGTGCGGGCGCCGTTCGGCCCGGAGAAGTCCCCTTCCGCCACGACCTCGCCGCCGACCGTCACGGCGTCGGTCGACGTCACGCCGGCCGTCCGGCCCGCCGCCGCCGCCATCGCGCCGAGGAGCCGGACCGTCGTCGTCTTGCCGTTCGTGCCGGTCACGAGGATCGTCGGGACGTCGTGGATCGACGCCCAGGCGAGCTTCGGGATCACGCGCTCCGACTCTTCGATCGGCCAGGCCACCGAGCCGGCCCCGAGGCCCACGGAGAGCCGGCGGTCGTCGGCCAGTAGCGTCGCGCCGCGCGCGGCGGCCTCCTCGGCGAGGGCGAGGAGCCACGGCTTTCGTTCCTCGGCGATCGACGCGCGAATCAGCGAAAGGGCGCTCTCCCGATCGGGGGGCGCCACGCCGTCGAGCGACGCGGCCGCGACGGCCCAAGCGGCCTCGTTCACGTCGGTGGCGGCATAGAGTGCGTCGGCCGGCGCGACGAACGCGAGGGAGAGTCCCCGCGCGTGCGTCCGCGAAGCGACGGGGCCGGCCGGCCAGCCGAGGGCGGCGAGCCATTCGGCGAGCGCGGATCGCCAGCGAGCGTCGGCGCGGGCCGCGTCGCGCGCGTCGATCTCCACGTCCAGGATCGCGCCCGGGCCGTCGAGGAGGAGATTCGGGCCGGTGAGCCGGCGCGAATCGAGAATCGCCATCAGTCGGTGACTTCCGTCTCCCGGGCGAGGCGGACCCCCCGCTCGTCGCGGATGAGGAGTTGCCCTTCGTCGAGCGGAACGTCGCCGCCGGCGCTCTCCACGAACGCCGGCGCGGCGACGGCGTCGCCGGGCGCGGTCGGCACGTCGGCCGCGCGGAATCCCTTGATCTGACTCCACGAGCGGGAGAGCGCGTCGGCGAAGATGAGCATGAGATCGCCCGACCGGCCGCGGCGAAGCGCCGCGTCGATGGCCTCCTGTTCGTCGGGAACGACGTCGATCGTCTGAGGCGACACGCCGGCCTCGAGGAGCGCCTCGCGGAGCATCTTGGGGATCTCGTCCCCCTTCCGGCCGCGCAGGCCGTCGTCGCGGCGGCAGATGTAGGCGTCGAAGTGCCCGGCCGCGGCGCGACCGATTTCGAGCACGTCCTCGTCGCGCCGATCCCCCGGCGCCGAGAGCACGCAGATTCGCTTCCCGCGCACTTCCATGCGATCGACCAGCTCGCACATGGAGCGGACCGCGGCCGGGTTGTGGCCGTAGTCCATGATCACCTTGAAGGGATGGCGATCGTAGACGTTCATCCGACCGGGCGCCTGATCGAAGGTCGTGTCGAAGGTGCGAAGCCCCTGGCGGATGTCCTCCATCTTCACGCCCATCGCGAAGGCGATCGCGGCGGCGAACATGGCGTTCTGGACGTTGTGGATCGCCCGCCCGTCGAGCGTGCAGGGAATCCCGTGCGTCCAGAGCACCGGGAGGTGGAGCCCCCGGTCGAAGAGCGTGATCATGTTCCCGTTCACGCCCTCCTCGAGGATGACGGCGCGGCCCCCCGCGCGGATATGCTCCTTCACGAGCGGGTAGTGCATCTGCGTCGTCACGTAGCAGAGGTTCTTGGCTTTCGTGTGGTCGGCCATGCGGAGGCAGTAGTCGTCGTCGGCGTTCAAGACTGCCGTGTCCTGCGCCACTTCCACCACGACGCGCTTCACCTCGGCCATCTGATCGAGCGTGTCGACGCCGCGAAGCCCGAGGTGATCGGCGCTGATGTTGAGCACCGCCCCGACCGTGCACTTCCGATAGCCGAGTCCGCGCCGGAGGATGCCGCCGCGCGCGGTTTCGAGAACGGCCACGTCGACGCTCGGATCGCGGAGCACCATGCGCGCCGCCACCGGCCCGGTCATGTCCCCCTTCACCGTCAATTGCCCGTCGATGTAGACGCCGTCGGTCGTGGTGAGGCCCACGTGCCGCCCGCAGAGCTTCAGGATGTGCGCCACCATGCGGGCCGTCGTGGTCTTGCCGTTCGTGCCGGTGATCGTGGCGATCGGAATGCGGTAGGGCGTCCCCGGCGGGAAGAGCATCTCCATGACCGGTCCGGCCACGTCGCGCGGCGTTCCCTCGCTCGGCGCCACGTGCATGCGGAAGCCCGGCGCGGCGTTGCACTCGCAGATGGCGCCGCCCGAGTCCTTGTAGGAGCGGGCGATGTCGGGCGAGATGAAGTCGACGCCGCCGACGTCGAGCCCGATCGCCTTGATGGCGCGCGTCGCCATCTCCACGTTGTCGGGATGGACGATGGAGGTGACGTCGATCGCCGTGCCGCCGGTCGAGAGATTGCCCGTGAGTCGGAGGAGCACCTGCTCCCCCTTCGGCGGGACGGTGTCCTTCGTGTAGCCCTTGTCGTTCATGCAGCGCTGCGCCTGGTCGTCGAGTTCGAGGCGCGTGAGCACCTTCTCGTGGCCGATGCCGCGCCGCGGGTCGCGATTGGTGATCTCCACCAACTGCGCGATGGTGTGCTCGCCGTCCCCCACGACGTGGCCGGGCACCCGCTCCGCCGCGGCGATGAGCTGCCCGTTCACCACGAGCATGCGGTAGTCACGCCCGCTCACGAAGGTCTCCACGATGACCGCGCGGCTATGCTCGCGCGCCTTGTGGAACGCCTCGCGCACGTGCGGCCCATCGCGGAGATCGAGCGAGACGCCGCGGCCGTGATTGCCGTTGTAGGGCTTCACCACGACCGGGAAGCGGAGCCGCTCGGCCGCCATGGCGGCCTCCTCCTCGGAGTAGACGAGCTTCTGCTGCGGCACCGGAAGGCCGAGGTCGCCGAGGATCCGGTTCGTCTCTTCCTTGTCCGAGGCGATCTCGACCGCGATGTGGCGCGTCTCGCTCGTCACGGTGGCCTGGATGCGCTTCTGGAAGCGGCCGTGGCCGAACTGGACGAGGCTTTGGTTATTGAGGCGGAGCCAGGGGATGTCCCGCTCCTCGGCCGCGCGCACGAGCGAGGCCGTGCTCGGGCCGAAGGCGCGCCGCTGCGTGAAGCGGATGAACTCGTCGCGCGCCGTCTCGAAACTCCAACCCGCCGGGAGCGAGCCCGCGGGACGGAGTTCCTCCGGAACGAGCGACAGCAGGAGAAGGAGGCCGAGTTTCCCCGCCTCCACGCCGACCTCGGCCTGCTCGTACTGGTAGACGATGTCGTAGACGCCGGGCGCGCCCGCGTCGCGCGTCTTGCCGAACGTGACCTTCGCGCCCGCCGCGTTCTGAAGTTCGATCGCCGTGTGCTCGAGGACGTGTCCGAGCCAGGTCCCCTCGTCCTCCTCCATGCGGCGGACGAAGCCGCCCGGCTCGCCGTAGGAACAGCCATGCTCGCGAAGGCCGGGGAGCGCGTCGAGGAGCGCGTTCCGGAAGGGCGCGCCGAGGCGGGCGGTCGGCCACTTCTCCAACTCGCCGAGGTTGACGGTGAGGCGGATGACCGGGAAGAGCGCGTAGATGCTCGGCCCGAGATAGACGGAGGAATCGACGAGTTTCATGGGGCCTCTCCAGCGCTCGAACGCGAAGTCGCGTCAGTCGCCTTCTGTCGGCGCTCCGGTAGCGCTGGCGATCCGGGTATGAAGATTGAAGGCGCCGCCCCGCACGATCACATGCAGCTTCACGCCGATGAGACTGACCGGCTCGCCCAGCTTGGCCGCGTCCATCGACGAGTATTCGATGCCGGAGGGGTCGACGATCGTGACCGCTCCGCTTCCCACCACTTCGAGCGTTTCGTCGGGCGCGATGAAGGCCGCCGTGTCCTCGTCGAGGCCGATGCCGACCGCGAAGGGATTGAACGCGAGCGCCGTCAGGAGCCGGCCGAGCCGGTCGCGCTGGCGGAAGTGCTGATCGACGACGATGCGGTTCGTGAGACCGAGCCCGGGCGCCATCGTGACCATCCCCGCGTGCGGCGTCGAACCCTCGTCGCCGTACGCGATCATGTGCTCCGAGAGGAACGCCGCGCCGGCCGAGGTGCCCGCCACGTGGACGCCGCGCTCGTTCATCACGCGGATCGCGCGCGCCGCCGTCGTGCCGCCGAGCATGGTGCCGAGCCGGAGCTGGCTTCCGCCCGTGAGGAAGACGCCCGAGGCCTTCTCGAGAATCGAGAGTTCCTCCGGATCCTCGCACTGCTTCCGGCTTTCGAAGTGGAGCACCGAGACTTTCGGCGCGCGGAGCGACTTGAAGACTTCCTCGTAGCGCCGCCCGGTGGAGCGGAGTTCGGACGCGGTGGGAATGACGGCGATGTGCGCCTCGCGCCCGCCGCAGATCTGCACGAAACGCTTCAGAATGACTTCGGGGCCGACCTTGTCTTCGGCGCCGCCGATCGGAACGATGTAGCCGCGGGAGAGGTTGTCGGGTCCGGTGGTCGGGGTCACGAGTTGTCTCTCAAGAGTCCCTGCGATCGAAACCGTTAACTTCTAGGGAGAGAATAGCATGGAGGAACGGCGCGGCTCAAGGGCGGGACGCGGCGGCTTCGCGCGGCGGACGCCGCGGAATTTGCGGCGGCGAACCCGGGGATCAGGCGCGGCGGGCGGCGAGCGCCTCGCCGTATTGGGCGGCGATTTGCGATTCCCCCTCGATGGCGATGCCGAGATCGCGCATGAGGCCGTCGCGAATGCCGTAGATCCATCCGTGCACCGATAGCGCCTGGCCGCGCGACCACGCTTCGCGGACGACGGTGGTCTGACAGACGTTCACGGCCTGCTCGATCACGTTCAATTCGCAGAGGCGCGCGTGGCGCCCCTCCTCGTCCGGGATCGCGTGGAGGATCGCTTGGTGCTTCACGTGCACGTCCTCCACGTGGCGGAGCCAATTGTCGCTGAGACCCATCGCTGTCCGGCGCAGGGCCGCCAGCACGCCCGAGCAGCCGTAGTGCCCGCAGACGATGATGCGCCGCACTTTCAGCAGATCGACGGCGAACTGGATCACCGAGAGACAGTTGAGGTCGGTGTGCACGACGACGTTGGCGATGTTGCGATGGACGAACATCTCCCCCGGCAGGAGCCCGACGATCTGATTCGCCGGCACGCGGCTGTCGGAGCAGCCGATCCAGAGGTACTCCGGCGCCTGCTGATTCGAGAGGCGTTCGAAGAATCCGGGATCGTCGCGGCGGACGGCCTCGGCCCACGCGCGGTTCTTCGCCAGCAGTTCGTCGAGTGGCTTCAAGCGATCTCCTCCTGAGTTCGGCGGGCGCGATTGGAGACTGGTTTCGGAATCGAACCGAACGACGACCCTTGCGGGGGTTGCCCAACGGGTTTGAAGCCCGCGGCCGGCGCCAGCCAGCGACACCAGTCTCTCGCGTCCACGGTCACGGCTCGAAGTGCCGGTCGAAGTAGATCCATAGGATCCGCGAATACCGAAAAACCGCCGGGATGAGCGGCAGGAAGAGCACGCCCGCCACGATCAGCAGCTGGCCGAGCGGCCGTCCCCAGAGCACGATCGCCGCCGCCGCCAAGAGCACCAAGATCACCGCGATCGCGAGCGCGTAGCTGAAATACATCGCGCCCGAGAAGTAGCCCGGCTCGCGGCTGAATTCGACGTGGCACGACGGACAGCGCTCGTTCATCCGCACGGCGCCCGCGAAAACTTTCCCCTCGCGGCACCGCGGGCAGAGCCCCTTCCAGATGGCGGCGAGGCGGCGCGGTTCCGCCGCGCTCACGGCTTCGTGAGAACGGGGCGCGTCATGCCGAAGATCGACGCCGGCGTCACGCGCGTGTAGTTCGGACCGCCCAAGCGAGCGATGACGTCGAGTTTCGCGGCGTCGACGCGACCGTTCGTGAGCACGGCTTCCGCCAAGTGGAAGTAGAGCACCTCCCCGATCACGTAGTTCGCGTGGTAGGGCCCTTCGCCGTGCTCCACGATCTTGTAGACCTTGCACTCCAGCGCCACGGGACACTCCGCGGCACGATACGGCTTCACCTTCACGCTCGGTACCTTCGTGAACCCGGCCTCCTCGAATTCGTCGACCTCGGGCGGGTAGTCGGCCGAGGCCTGGTTCATCCGCTCGCGGAGCGCCCAGGGAACGAGGTGGACGACGAACTCCCCCGTCTCCCGGACGTTGTGGAGCGTGTCCTTGTCGCGATTGGTCCCGCTCGTCACCGGCATGAACACCACGGAGGGCGGATGCGCGCCGCCGGCGTTGAAGAAGGAGAAGGGCGCCAGGTTCGCGACGCCCGCCTTCGACAGCGACGAGACGAACGCGATCGGCCGCGGGACGACGCACCCCGTCAGGAGCGCATAGGCCTCGGCCGGCGGGATGGTGGCCGGGTCGAGATGGCGGAATTCGGGCGCGCCGTCGCTCACGCGGCGCCCGTCATCCGGTCGCGCCTTCGCCGGTGAACTTCCCGGGGGTCTCGAGCCACGAGTAGGGATACGACTTGTCGTCGTACGCCTCCGCCTCGGTCGTCACGTTCAGCGGATAGAACGTGTCGAGCATGACGGCCAGTTCCTTCGTCTCCTTCGCGCCGAGCGAGGCTTCGGTCGCGCCGGGGTGCGGTCCGTGCGGGATCCCCGACGGGTGGAGCGTGAAGGACCCGACCTCGATGCCGCGGCGGCTCATGAAATTGCCGTTCACGTAATAGAGCACTTCGTCGGAATCGACGTTCGAGTGGTTGTAGGGCACCGGAACCGCCAGCGGATGGTAGTCGTACATGCGCGGCACGAAGGAGCAGATGACGAAGTTCCGGCCCTCGAAGGTCTGGTGCGTCGGCGGCGGCTGGTGGATGCGGCCGGTGATCGGCTCGAAGTCGCCGATGTTGAAGGCGTAGGGATAGAGATAGCCGTCCCAGCCGACGACGTCGAGCGGGTGGTAGTCGAACTGGTAGGAGGTCACCTGATTCCGCGCCTTGATGCGGACCTCGAACGTCCCTTCCTCCACGAAGGTCTCGAGCCGCTCGGGCCGGCGGATGTCGCGCTCGCACATCGGCGCGTGCTCGAGGAGTTGCCCGTATTCGTTCCGGTAGCGCCGCGGCGTCTCCACGGAGGAAACCGACTCGATCACGAGGTAGCGCTGCGCGTCGGCGTTCGCGTGGAACCGGTAGGTCGTCCCGCGCGGAATCACGAGGTAGTCGCCGGGGCCGTAGTGGAGTTCGCCGAAGATCGTCTGGAGCCGCCCCGTCCCCTCGTGAATGAAGTAGACGTCGTCCCCCTGCCCGTTCCGATAGAAGTAGTTCATCGGCTGGTCGGGGACGG
>DASTSZ010000253.1:0-5791 GCA_035760425.1 Candidatus Eiseniibacteriota bacterium
CGCCGCGGCCGTCGCCGCCGGACTGCAGGACGGCGGGCTGGGGCGCGAACGCGCCCTCGCGCACGCGGCCGCCATCGTCGCCGCCACCGACCTCCCGGTCGCCGCCGACCTCGAGAACGGATTCGGGGACGCGCCCGAAACCGCCGCCGAAACCATTCGCCTCGCCGCCGGCGTCGGACTCGTCGGCGGATCGATCGAGGACGCCTCCGGCGACGCGGCGCATCCGCTCTACGAGTTCGACCACGCGGTGGCGCGCGTCGCCGCCGCGGCCGCCGCGGCCCGCGCGCTTCCCTTCCCCTTCACCCTCACCGCGCGATCCGAATGCTTTCTGCGCGGACGCCCCGACCTGGACGAGACGATTCGCCGCCTGCGGGCCTTCGAACAGGCGGGCGCCGACGTCCTCTTCGCGCCCGGACTCCCCGATCTCGCCGCCGTGCGCGCCGTCGTCGCGGCCGTCGGGAAACCGGTCAATTTCATGGTCGCGCTGCCGGGGGCGTCGTTCTCCATCGCGGAGCTCCAAGCGGCGGGGGTGCGGCGTGTGAGCCTCGCGACGTCGCTCTATCGCGCCGCGATGACCGGAATGGTCGACGCCGCGCGCGAGGTGCGCGAGTCCGGAACGTTCGGATTCGTCGACCGCGTGCTGGCGACGTCGGAGTTGATCGGGATGCGGCGGACGGCGGGCGGGTGACCGGCGGGCTAGCGGACTAGCCCACCGGTCCGCGACTCGATTACGGCAGGAACCTCTCCGGGTGCGCGATCTTCTGGGGCAGATACTCGTCGATCACGTAGTTCAGCCCGTGCGCGGCCAGCGCCTGCTGCTCCGCGCGGACGCCCATCGAGACGAGATGCTCCATCGCCTTCGCCCACGGCTTGTGGTGCTTGAAGAAGGGGTCGTTCTTGATGGCGTCCTTCGCCCGCTTCACGTCGACTTCCTTCAGCGGGTGCGTCGGTAGCTTGTAGTCGATGATGTCCTGCGGCGTGATGCCGAGGAAGCGCGCCTGGGGCACGCAGAAGAACTCGTTGATGTGCGCCGCGTTTCCCGAACCCACCTTGAACGTGCGGTAGATGTTCGAGATGCCGTACGGGTCGCCGTCCACGAAGACGTAGACGGGGATCTTCTTCTCGTCGGCCAGACGCCGGATGAAGCGCCGGCAGGCGCGCGTCGGGACGCCCCCCATCGAAACCAGGATGCAGTTCGCGTTCTTCCAGTAGCCGTGCTTCACCAGCCGCTGGAACATGCCCGCCGTCTCGATGACGAGGATGAACTTCGCCTTCGTCTCGAACTTCAGATGCTCGACGGAGATGGGGATCGAATAGGCGCCGCTCCCGAACTGCGTGCAGTCGATGCGGATCGGCTTCCCGGTCTCGTTGTCCTTGTCGACCACGATGAGCGCGCCGGAGATGTCGCCCCCCTTCTCCTCGGGGACGAAGCCCATCTGCTCGCGATTCACCTCGAACAGGGCCTCCACGTCGTCCATGACCGTGTCGGACTCGGTCTGCTCCAGGAAGCGGGCGTCGCCCCAGTTCTTCGAGACGTAGTAGGCCTCTCGCTTCGTGGCGATGTCGTCGGTCTCGACCAGCGTCTTCGAGAGCGCCATCATGCGGAGCGTCTGCGCGAACGTCTTCACCGTGTTCACCGTGAGGGTCCGCTCCTTCTTCATGCCGCGGATCTCGAAGTAGCCGTCCTTCTCCACGTACTTCACGTTCGCCAGGGAGCGGACGGGGAACTTCATCATCGGCTTCTTCTTCTTGAGGATCTGCTCCTCGACGCCCTTCGCTTCCTTCTTGATCTTCGGTACGAGGTTCTCGCTCACGTGCGGCTCCGTTCGAGGGTGTCCTTGAGCGTCGCGCAGACCTTGTCGCGCTCCTTGTCCCCGATGCCGAGGATCTCCTGGAGCGCGATGCCGATGTGGGGGATGTACTTCTCGATGTAGGAGCGCTTCTTCTCCTCGTCCGCCTCGCGCAATCCGCGGCGGATGAAGATGCCGAGTTTCCGGCCGACGTCCTGAAGCGCCAGGCGGATCTCCTTCATGATCTCGGGATAGGAGGCGACCGCCTCCTTCGACTCCGACGTGAAGGGCACCCAGACCGACGCGATGTGGACCATCAGGAGCATCGGCGCGGTCGGGAGCGCGCCGCGCGACTGCTGGAGCCCGTAGGCCTTCCAGTTCGTCTGGATCACCGACTTCGAGACCGCGCAGGCCGACTGCTGATAGAGGAGCGGCACGCGGTTCGCGAATCGGAGCATCGTGATCAGTTCATCGCCCGGGAGTGCCTCGCCGCCGTACGCGAGCGCCGCCTCCACGCAGAAGGGGTTGCCGCGGTAGACGGCGGGCGAGCGGGAGGTGGCGGCGTAGAACTTCGCCTCCACCTGCTTCTTCATCCCCGCGAGCAGCAGTTCCTCGCCGATCGGCGAGAGCACGTTGGCGGGCGGCGCCATCAACTTGGTCGCCTGGATCGCCTTGTAGAGGGCCTCCGCCTGATCGCGCGCCGCCTTGTGGGGCGAGTAATTGGACGGGAGCATGGCGGCCGTCGCGATCTCGTCGGCCGAAGCGGCGCTCACGCGCGAGAACTCGCTCGTGAGGAATCCCTGGAGATTCTTCGCCTTCGTCTCGTGGAGCATCTTCAACAGGATGCCGAGCTCCACGCCGTGCGGGTGCGGCTTGATCTCCTTGGGCGGAATGGGGAGTTCCTTCGCCACGCGCGGATACTCCACGCGCTCCCCCTTCGGATCGACGTAGGTGATCTGCGCGTGCGGATTCGCCATGGCGGTCTGCTCGACGTAGCCGTCGACCGAGTGGCGCCCCTTCTTGTAGGTCGCCTCGATCTCGAGTTCCACGCGCGTGCCGTGCGACGGAATCCACTCCACCTCGTGATCCGCGACCACCACCGGCGCGTTCCGCCGCGTGTCGATCTGGATCTCGAATCGGTGGGCCGGCTTTCCGGCCCCCACCTTGGAGATGACGTTGATGGCGCGGCCGGTCGTGAGCTGCCCGTACATGGCCGCGGCCGAAATGCCGATCCCCTGCTGCCCGCGCGACTGGCGGAGCCGGTGGAACTTCGAGCCGTAGAGCAACTGCCCGAAGATGCGCGGCACCTGCGCCTTCACGATGCCGGGACCGTTGTCCTGCACCGAGACGCGGTAGCGCGTTTCGTTGATCTCTTGGATCTCGAGGAGGAGATCGGGAAGGATGCCCGCCTCCTCGCAGGCGTCGAGCGCGTTGTCGACAGCCTCCTTCACGGTGGTGAGGAGGGCCTTCGCGGGGCTGTCGAATCCCAGGAGATGGCGGTTCTTGGTGAAGAACTCGCTGACCGAGATCTCGCGCTGCTTCTCGGCCATGTCGGCGGCGGTGAGTCGCACGACTTTGGCGGGCGGCCGGGGCGCCTTCGCCGGCGCTTTGCTCTTCGCGGGGGCGGCCCGTTTGCCGCCGGTGCTCGTCTTCTTCGCGGTGGCTCCGCTCATGGATTCCCTTCCCTCGCATCCCCTGGTGAACTTGTTGAAACCGCCGGGACTCTACCCTTGCGAGGCTCGGCGCCGCAAGGCCGGCGGCGGCTCGGAACTGGCCGGCGGAAAGATTTCGGCGCGATTCGAGCCGGCGCCGCGCCCCTCGACGGCCCGCGCGGCCGGGCGACGGCGCGCGCGCAACCTCCTGCCATTGTGTCCGCTCCGTCCGCGCCGCCGCCACTCCCACGCGCCGCCGCGAAGACTCCCGGCCGATGGCACGTCCATTGCGATTTGCCTGGCCGGGATTCATCCGTCGCAACCTTTGACCGGAGGCAACCAGTGACCTCGACGACCCGTCCGACGCGTCGCATGACATCGATCCTGATGGATTGCGGCCTCGTTACGTCCGAGCAGATCGAGGAGGCCGTCTCGCGCCAGATCGAGACGGGCCGCATGATCGGCGAGACGCTCGTCGAACTCGGATTCACGACCGAGGAGAGCATCGTCTGGGCGCTCTCGAAGCAGCTCGGCATTCCCTTCGCCGACGTGCAACCGCAGGCCATCGACGGGGAGCTGGTGCGCCACTTCCCCGAGTCGCTCCTTCGCCGCACGCAGGCCGTGCCCCTCTTCCGCTCGGCGGAGGACGGCATCACCATCGCCTGCGCCGATCCCTCCGACACCGAGGCGATCGCGTCGCTGCAGGAAGCCGCGGAGAGCGCGGTCTCGTTCGTGATCGGGGGTCCGGCGTCGATCCGCCGCGCGCTCGACACGATCCTGGGTCCGGCCCGTCCGAGCCCGGCCGAAGCGCGCGCGGCCATCCTCGCGTCGGGCGAGTCGACCCCGGCGAGCGACATCGTCTGGGATCGCGGCGGACGGAACTTTCTCCTCTTCCATCTTCATACGGCGCGCGAACGGAAGGCGTCGGAGATTCACTTCATCCCGACCGTCTCGTCGCTCACCGTCGCTTATCGCACCGACCGGGGGCTCGAGCCGCAGGCGAACGAGCTGCCCGAGACCGCGCTCTATCTCCGCACGCGCCTCCACGCGCTCGGCGTGCCCGATCTCGATCACGGCTCCGCCACGACCGCGCGCGGCTGCGTGACGGTCGATCTCGAAGGGGGCCGCGTGGCGCTCGAAGTCTTCCACGCGCGCACGATCGCCGGCGTGGCGACCGTCGTCCGCATCAGCCCGCTCCCGCATCAGGCGCCGGAACTCTCGCACCTGGGGCTCTCGCCGATCGGCGAGGCGGAGATCCGCGAATTCGTGGACGGTCCCGAGGGGATCGTCCTCGTGAGCGGTCCGCCCCGTTCGGGCGGTTCGATGCTCCTCGCCTCCCTCACGGCGCTCGCCGCCCGGAACGAGCGGCGGGTGCTCATTCTCGACGATGGGGCCGTGGTGCCCTATCCGCACGACGCCGTCCGCGTCCATGCGGCGCCCGGGGCTTCGAGCGGCGAGCGCTGGGACACGCTCGCTCTCGGCCTCGGCGCCGACGTGGTCGTCCTCGACAACACGCTTCGCGGCGAAGCGATCGCCGACGTCCTCTCGGGCGCGACGGTGGGGCGGCTCGTCTTCGCGCGCACCGATTGGCTCGACGGAAAGGCCCTCCTCAACTATCTCGCGTCGCGCCCCACGGGACGCGCCGTGCTGCGGGACCGGCCCTTCGCGCTGGTGATGCTTCCGAATTGCCGCCACGAGGGCGCCGACGCCTGGGCCTCCCCGGAGGGCGCCGAAGGGCGCGCCGGGTGCCTCGAAGTCACGCTCCTGACCGATGACGATCGCGACGCGCTCGCGCGCGGGGGGAAGAACAAATGACGCTCGATCTGCCGGCTCTGTTGAAGGCCACCCTCGAGGCCGGGGGTTCGGACCTCCACCTCGCCACCGGGCAGCCGCCCCTCGTCCGGCTTCGCGGCAAGATGGTCCGCTCGCAGGCGCCGCCGCTGGCGGACGCCCAGGCGCGGGACCTCATCTTCTCCGTCATGACCGACGATCACCGCCGCGCGTTCGACGCCGGTTCGGAGATCGACTTCGCGTTCGAATTGCCGGGCCTCGCCCGCTTCCGGGCGAACGTCTTCCGCCAGCGCCACGGCATCTCCGCCGTCTACCGCGTCATCATCACGAAGATCCGCACGCTCGACGAACTCGGGACGCCGCCGATCCTCCGCGAACTCGCCATGAAGGATCGCGGGCTCGTGCTCGTCACGGGACCGACCGGAAGCGGCAAGTCGACCACCCTCGCCGCGATGATCGACTACGTGAACGAGAACCGGCAGGGCCACATCATCACCATCGAGGATCCGATCGAGTTCGTGCACGAGAGCAAGAAGTGCCTCGTGCAGCAGCGCGAGG
>DASTSZ010000254.1:0-6371 GCA_035760425.1 Candidatus Eiseniibacteriota bacterium
AGGATGACGCTCGTGATGGTGCCGGGCCCCGAGAGCATCGGGGTGCCGAGCGGCGTGATGGCGATGTCCTCCACGTACTCCGCCACCGACTCGTCGTCGTGCTTCGTGCGCGACGGCCGCGCCTGGAGCATCTCGAAACCGATGAGGAAGAAGAGCACCCCGCCCACGATGCGCATGCTGTCGGTGGAGATGTTGAAGAACTGGAAGATCCACCGGCCCCCGACCGCGAAGAGGACCATGACGAGGAGCGCGGTCGTCGTCGCCTTGAGCGCCACGCGCCGCGCTTGCGCGGGGGCGAGTTTCGAGGTCATGGAGAGATAGACCGGCACGACGGGGAGCGGGTTCACCATCGTGAAGAGCGTCACGAAGCAGAGGATCGCGAACTGGGGGTTGGTCTCGAGCATGCGGCGTAGAGTAGCGGAAGCGACGCGCGAGCGAAACGGCCGCCGCGTGGAGCGCGATGGGTTGCCGCCGGCGGGGCATCACCCCGCGGTCCGGGCCCGTCCCGTCTCGTACGATCTGTCCGGGTCAGTCCGGCGATTTCGCCCGGTGCGCCCGCGCGGCCGCCGCAACTTCAACGCCCACGGCGATTCGCGACGGTGGCACGGGTGATGCCCTTTCTCTCATCCGAACACGGGGAGCCCCCACGGCCCTGCGTGTCATGGAAGGAGGGTGTCACGATGAAACGTGCACACAGCATCTTGCTCGTCGCGGCTCTCGCGCTGACGGGTTGCGCCGAAGGATATCGATACGGCGTGTCCGTCGACGTGACGAACGCGCCGCCGCCGCCGAGGCTCGTCTTCTACGAGCGGCCCGCCTACATCGCGTCCCTGAGCGGCGGCGTCTACGTCGTCGATCCCGGCAGCAACGACTGCGACATGTTCCGGTACGGCTCGTACTGGTACGTCTACACGGGCAGCTACTGGTACCGCGCCCGCGACTACAGCGGCCCCTACGCGGTCATCACGGTGGAATCGGTCCCGAGCCGGGTCATGAACGTGCCCGATCGCCACTGGAGGAAGGGTCACCCGCACGGCGAGCCGCCGGGACAGCGGAAGAAGCGCAATCGAGACTGGAGCTCGTAGGAATCCCCCCCGCCGGCCCCTCCGGCACCGAAATGGAACGGCCCCGGAGCAACGACTCCGGGGCCGGTTTCGGTTTTACCTGGACGCGGTTCGTTCCGCGACCGATCAGCGCGCGATGACGACCTTCCCGTGGATCGGGTCGCCGCCCGCTTCGAGGCGGTAGAAGAACACGCCGGAGGGAAGTCGACGGCCGGCGTCGTCACGGTCGTCGACTCGGGCGTCGTTCCACCCCGCCGCCGCGACGGGCAACGAGACCGATTTCACGAGGCGCCCGCTGACGTCGTAGAGGCGAAGCCGCGAGGGCGCGGTGCGTTCCGCGCGGTAGGAGAGGCGGAGCCCGCCGCCTTCGCCGTCGGAGCGCAGGAGCGCGGCCGCGTTGTTCCCGCCGCCCGCCATGACGTCGATCGTCAGCGTTCCCTCGGCGACGCATCCGGGCCGCCCGACCTGGCTCCGCAGGAGGAGCGTCACGGTCTGCCGCCCCGAGAGGTTGCTGAAGAGTTGCCGGATGCGATCCTTGGCGAAGCAGACGCGAAGATCGGGGATCCCGTTGTTGTCCGCGTCGCCCAGGACGGTCCCTTTGCCGAAGTCCCGGGAGACGTCCGAGATCGTTCCGGTGCCGGTGGAGAGGACGTGCACGTCGTCCCCCTCGGAGGTGGGGTCGAAGACGCCGCCGACCGCCTCGAAGTAGAGGCACCAACTCGACTTGTTGCTGTTGAGTTTGATGATCTCGTTTTGCTTGTCGACGAAGCCGCGCGCGGGGTGGCTCGTGATGGCGAGCGTTCCATCGCCGTTCCCGCGGTGGAGAACGAGGGTCCCGCACTGGTTGCCGGTGGTCGCCACGTCGAGTGTTCCGTCTCCGTCGGCGTCGGAGACCGCGAGCGCCGTGGAGAAGTTGCCGCCGCTTCGGACCGACGGCGTCTCGACGAAGCCGCCCGCTCCGTCGCCGATCGCCGTTCCGACGAAACTGGCCGAGCACCCGTCGGTGAGGGGGAAGATCGGTCCCGCGGTGACGGCGGCGTCGAGATTCCCGTCCCCGTTCAGATCGCCGAGGCGGATCCGCCCGCCGAGGCCGGCGACCACGGTCGGCACGCGGACCGGCGGATCGAAGGAGCCGTCGGCCCGACCGAAGTAGGTCGAGAAGCGTCGTGTGTTCACGCCGCCGAACGAGATATCGCCGTCCCGCGCGACGAGGTCGGCGCGGCCGTCGTGGTTGATGTCGCCGAGCGCGATGGCCGAGGTGGAGGCGTTCTCCACCAGCGTGGCCGGCGCCGCGAAGGTCCCGTCGCCGTTCGACCGCACGATCACGTAGGTCTTCACGATGGCGCTCGAGACGATGGCGCGACGTAGGACGACCACGTCGGCGTCCCCATCCCCGTCGATGTCGCCGCAAGCCAGGTCGTTTTGATCGGACAGGTACGGCGAGAGATCCACCACGACTCGCGGGGCGAACGAGCCGTCGCCTGCGTTGAGGAGCAAGGAAAGCTCCGCGGGCCCGGCGGCGAGCACGGAGCTCATGACCGCGACGTCGAGGTCGCCGTCCCCGTCGAGATCGGCGAGGGCCGGCCGAAAGGGCATCTCCCCGGCGTCGAACGGATCCCCGTACGAGAAGGTGCCGTCGCCGTGGCCGAGAAGAACGCGCAAGGCGTTCAGGGTGGGCTGGGCCACGAGGAGGTCGGCGTCGCCATCGCCGTCCAGGTCGCCCGCCGCGATGCCCTCCACCGCGCCGCCGGTCGGGATGGCGCCCGTGAAGCGCGTCGGGCGAAGCCCCGTCTGGCCGAGCACGATCGCCACCGCGTTCGGTTCCACGGTGACCGCGAAGTCGGCGAGCCCGTCGCCGTCGAAATCGGCGGAGGCGACCTCCTTGGCGATGGATCCGACGTACTCAGGGCAGTAGTCGCCGGCGCGAGCCGATGCGCCGGCAAGACAGGCGGCTGCGAGCAGGAGTCCGAATGCGAGGGGTCGTCGCGTGGATGGGTCGCGGAGCATAGGGGTATCCTCCGTCATGAAGTCGGCGCGCCCCGACGAGACCTCGAATGATACCCGATAATGCCATGATTGTCAATGGGTTAGGGCGGGCGAAAAGCGAACGGCCCCGGGACCGAAGCCCCGGGGCCGCTTTCGGATGGCTAGAACGCCGCGTCGCCGCGGCACCAGATCAGCCGATCACGAACACCCGCTCGTGGTACCGCAGTTGAGACAGGCATAGCAGGCGCCGCGCCGGACCATGATCGATCCGCACTCGGAGCAGGGAGGCGCGTCGGTTTCGGAGACGAAGGCGCGATCTTCCTCGGACTTCACGTTGGCGCCGCCGTTCGTCCCCCCGTTCGTTCCGCCGTTGATGAGCGTGAGCTGGGTGTCGGCGACGGGCTTCACGCCGCCCGCCTCGAAGATGTCGTCCTTCGCCGCCTCATGCGAGGCCGACGCCGGGTGATGGCCCAGGAACTTGATCCCGAGCCAGCGGAAGATGTAGTCGACGATCGACTTCGCGATCGGGATGTCGCCGTTCTTCGTGAAGCCGTGCGGCTCGAAGCGGACGTGGGCGAACTTGCTCACGAAGAGCTCCAGCGGAACGCCGTGCTGGAGGCCCAGCGAGACGGCCGTGGCGAAGGAGTCCATGACGCCCGAGAGGGTCGAGCCCGCCTTGGCCATCACGATGAAGATTTCGCCCGGCGTGCCGTCCTCGTACATGCCGACGGTGAGATACCCGTCGTGGTTCGCCACCGAGAACTTGTGGGTGATCGACTTCCGCTCGTCCGGCAGCCGGCGGCGCTTCGGCACGGCGGGCGCCTGCACGACCTGGAGCGCCGGCTTTTGCGCGCCCTTGTCGTCCTTGCTGGTCGAGAGCGGCTGGCTCCGCTTGGAGCCGTCGCGATAGACCGCCACCGCCTTCAGCCCGCCCTTCCACGACTCGAAGTAGGCCTGGGCGATGTCCTGGGGCGTGGCGTCTTCGGGCATGTTCACCGTCTTCGAGATGGCGCCGGAGATGAACGGCTGCACCGCCTCCATCATCCGGATGTGGCCGAGGTAGTGGATCGAGCGCGTACCGTTGCGCGGCTTGAACGCGCAGTCAAATACGGGGAGGTGCTCATCCTTGAGCCCCGGTGCTCCTTCGATCGTCTCGTGCTCGTCGATGTAGCGCACGATCCGATTCACCGCTTCCTCCCCATAGCCGAGACGACGCAGCGCCTCGGGCACCGTGTTGTTCACGATCTTCAGCATCCCGCCGCCGGCGAGCTTCTTGTACTTCACGAGCGCGATGTCGGGTTCGATGCCGGTCGTGTCGCAATCCATCATGAAAGCGATCGTGCCGGTGGGAGCGATGACGGTCACTTGGGCGTTCCGGTAGCCGTGCTCGACGCCGAGCGCCTCGCACTCTTTCCACGTCTCGCGGGCCGCCTCGAGGATGTCGCCCGGGACGAACTTGGCTTCGATCTTCTCGACCGCGGCGTGGTGCTTGCGAATGACGCGGAGCATCGGCTCGCGGTTCTTCTCGTAGCCGGCGAAGGGACCCTTCGCCGCCGCGATGCGCGCGCTCGTGGCGTTGGCGTGTCCGTGCATGAGGGCCGTGAGCGCGCCGGCGACGGCCCGGCCCGCCGCGCTGTCGTACGGAACGCCCCACGACATGAGGAGCGCGCCGAGGTTCGCGTAGCCGAGTCCGAGCGGCCGGTAGTCGTGCGAGTTCTTCTCGATCATCGGCGTCGGGTAGGACGCGTTGTCGACGACGATCTCCTGCGCCGTGATGAGCGTGCCGCAGACGTGCTTGTAGGCGCCCGTGTCGAACGACCCGTCGCCGCGGACGAACTTCATGAGGTTGACCGACGCGAGATTGCACGCCGAGTCGTCCAGGAACATGTACTCGGAGCAGGGATTCGAGGCATTGATGCGCGCCGTATTCGAGCAGGTGTGCCAGTCGTTCACGGTCGTGTCGAACTGGAGGCCCGGATCGCCGCACTGGTGCGCCGCGTCGCAGATCATGTTCATGAGATCGCGCGCCTTGTACGTGTCCATCGGGCGGCCGTCCGTGACGGCGTGCGTGGTCCACTCGCCGTCGTTCTCCACGGCCTGCATGAACTCGTCGGTGACGCGCACCGAGTTGTTCGAATTCTGGAAGAAGATCGAGGCGTAGGCGGGGCCGTTCAGCGAGGGGTCGTAGCCCGCGTCGATGAGCGTCCAGGCCTTCTTCTCCTCCTCGGCCTTGCACTTGATGTAGTCGACGATGTCCGGATGGTCGGCGTTCAGGATGACCATCTTCGCCGCGCGGCGCGTGCGGCCGCCCGACTTGATGACGCCCGCGAACGCGTCGAAGCCCTTCATGAACGAGACGGGGCCGGAGGCGGTGCCGCCGCCGCCGATGTGCTCGCGCGAGGAACGGAGCGCGGAGAAGTTCGTGCCCGTGCCCGAGCCCCACTTGAAGAGGAGCCCCTCGGTCTTCGCGAGGTTCAGGATCCCCTCCATCGTGTCGCCCACCGAGTTGATGAAGCAGGCGGAGCACTGCGGCTTCGTCTCGACGCCGCAGTTGAACCAGACGGGGCTGTTGAAGGAGGCCTTCTGGTGCAGCAGGATGTGGGTCAGTTCGTCCTCGAACGCCTGCGCGTCCATCTCCGACGCGAAATACGCCTGCGTCCGACCCCAGCCCGCGATCGTCTTCGCCACACGCCCGATCAGCTGCTTCACCGAGCGCTCGCGCCCCGGCGTTCCGATCTGGCCGCGGAAGTACTTCGAGGTCACGACATTGGTCGCCATCTGGGACCAGAATTTCGGGAACTCGACGTCCTTCTGCTCGAATACGACCTTGCCGTGCTCGTTCGTGATGCCGGCCGAGCGAAGCTCCCACTCGACCTCGTCGAACGGGTTCACGCCCGCGCGGGTGAAGAGCCGCGGGAAGCGGAGTCCGCTCTTCTTTTCGACTCCGATTTCGTGATTCGCCTTCGTGCCCATCGCTCCTTCCAACACCGCCGTTCCTTCGTCGACCGACGTTCCTTCGTGTCCTAGATCCCTCGCCATTCGCCAGCCCCTCTACGAGTCAACCCGCCCCGGGTCCCGCGTTCCCTGCGGCCCCCTTCCGCTCTCCCGGACGAAAACGCCCGGGCGCCATGTCACGACCAGGGACGCACGGTAGACGACGGGGTGCGTAGCGGGTCAAGAAAAAACACAACATCTTGGGGTGCACCAAGATAATACCCCAACCGGTTGAGCCGGGGAACGGCTTCCTGACGCGGCGAGAGGGACCAACCGGCGGCTCCGGCCCGTCCGTATCACTCTTTTGACGCGTTCGGGCGCGGGGGG
>DASTSZ010000255.1:0-2155 GCA_035760425.1 Candidatus Eiseniibacteriota bacterium
AGATCGCGACCGGCGTCCCGAACCGGTAGTTGAGCGCGTTCCAGCCCTCGCAAGAGTACTGGGAAGTCCGAAGGAGGGGATCCCAGGCGGCAAGGCCGGGCTGAGCGGCCGTAAGGCCGGCCACCATGACGGCTAACGCGAAGTGGCGAAGGCGGTTAGGGGGGCACGTCTGCATTGCGGTCTCCGATGCGAGGGTGGAGGGAGCGGTTGTCTTATCCCCACCCTACGTCTCAGACCGCGGAGTCGAACGCCGGGAAACTATCGATTCGGGGAAGGGTGCCCCATGGCGTATGCCAGGCGATGAAGGCTTCGCTGGATCGCCATCCGCGCCGCGTCGGCGCTCGGGCGGCCCATGAGGGTCGCGATCTCGTCGTAGCTCATGTCGAGTTCGATTCGAAGGTGCACGAGCTGCTGCTCTTCTTCGGTCAGCCGCGCCATGCCCGCTTCGAACTGCTGCACCACATCGGCGCCGATCGCCTCATCGAGCGGAGAGGGGGCCGGGTCCACGAGCGCCTCCGACGCCTCCTCGCTCCCGGCCCGGCGACGAGCCCAGCGAAGCTGATCGCGGATACGGTTGAGCAGCGCCTGCCGGACGTAGGCCTCGAAACCGCCGGGGCCCCGCGCCTCGATCGACTCCAGGCTCCCAACCGCTCGAAGCAGCGTCTCCTGCACGAGGTCTCCGGTATCGAGAAGCGACCGCGCATGCATCGGCAGTCGGCCCGCGGCCCAACGCTCGAGCCGAGGGCGATAGCGGGCTAGCAGGGCCTCCAGCGCGTCGCGGTTGCCGTCCTTGGCGACGACGAGAAGGTCCCGCGTGCGGAGAAGATCGGCGTCTTCCCTCCTCATACGGCCTCATCCACGAATCCCAAACGCGCCATCATCGCGCGCCAGCGAGGATCGGTCCGGTAAGGGCGGAATGCATGACTGCCTCGAACCTCGGGGAGGCCGAAGTCGCGCTGTTGATAGCCCTTCTCCATCCACTCGAACGTCGCGTCGGCGTCGCCCCGCACGGCGTAGACCTCCGCGACCTGGACCGCGTAGTGATCCGCGTGGGCCCGGATCAACTCCTCCAGGGCCGCATCCGATTCGCGGGCGTTTCCGAGCATCTGCTGCACGATCGCGAGCGCATAGAGGCGCTCTCCCTCGTCCGGTTCGCGTTCGAGTTCGGCGAGCGCCTCCTCGCCGCGTCCTTGGTGAACCAGCGCGAGCGCGAGGATCGATCGGGACAAGAGTCGCTGGGGCGCAAGTTCGAGCGCCCTGCGAAGCGCCGCCTCCGCTTCGACGAAGCGATGCACCCGGACGAGACTCAGCCCGAGGTTGGCGTGCGGCGACGCGCTGAGAGGATCTTGTTCCGAGGCCCGTCGGTGATACTCGATCGACTCCTCGGGCCGGCCCAAGACCATCGAGAGCACCCCGGCGGCGTTGAGGGCCGCGGCATCGCCCGGCGCCAGTTCGAGCGCGCGACGGCACGCCGACTCGGCCCCTTTCCAATCCCACTCGTGGAACATGTAGATCACGGTCAGCCGAGTGAAGGCCTCGGGGAGATCGGGCTCGATGGCGAGCGCGCGCTCCACCGCCTCACGCGCCTGGCGGATGGCCTCCACCTTCGGAATGAGTCCCCAGGTGGCGGCCCGCGTGTACGCGCCGCCGAGGTCGGCCCAGGCCTGCGCGAAACGCGGATCGAGGTCGATCGCCTGCTTGAGATAGTCGATCGCCCGGGTCAGGTCCTCGCGGGTCAGCCGGTTGATGAAGTGCCGGCCCAGGAGGCAGAGGCGGTGGGCGGCGGAATCGGTGGAGCGACCGCGGGCGGCCTTCGCCACTTCCGCGGCGACACGCTCCCGCTCGGCGGAGTCGGGGTCCCGTCCGACGAGGGCGGCGCGCAACTCGCTCACGACGGAGCGCGCGATGTCGTCCTGCACGGCGAAGATGTCGTCCAGCGTGCGGTCGTACGTCTCCGACCAGAGGTGAAGTCCGTCGGCCACTTTCACGAGTTGGACGGAGATTCGAATTCGATCGCCGGCCCGCCTTAGGCTGCAGTCGAGAACCGTGTCGACGTTGAGGGCGCGGCCGATCTCGGTCGTCGTGGCCTGCCGCCCGCGGAAGCTGTACGCCGATGTGCGCGCCGCGACGCGCACGCCGCGGATCTTGCCGAGCA
>DASTSZ010000256.1:0-2463 GCA_035760425.1 Candidatus Eiseniibacteriota bacterium
GGTCGTGCGTGTTCCACTCGATGTACGCGTGATCGTCCTGGTTCGCGAGATCGACGGCGACGTGGAGGTCGTGGACGACGCCGGCCAATCCGAGTTCGCGCACCGACTGGCGGAGAACCGCTTCGGCCATCTCGCGAAGCGGGAATTCGGGCGGCTGCCAGCGGACGCGGAGCGTCCCCTCGCCGGCGTGCGACGCGCCGGCGCGCGCGGGGGCCATCAGTCGGTCACCCAGCGCACCAGGAAGACGTGCGCCGCGAGAAGAGCCGCGAAGAGCGCCGCCGGGTGAATCCCGAACGGCGTGCCGCGCACCTTGGGCTTCACGGGGGCGGCTTTCGCGGTGGGATCGGCGCCGACGCCCGCCGGCTTGAATCCGAGCGTCTCCGACGGCGCCCCGCCGAACGGTATGGACGAGGCCCCGCCCGTTCGAAGCGAGTCGGGAACGATCGAATTCGGCTTGTCGGGGTACGCGGGCTGCGGCGGGAGCGAGTCGGTGTCCGACTCGTCCTCCTCGTCCTCTTCTTCGTCGCCGTCGGTCGGCGGAACGAAGGGCACGTCGTTCGGATCCTCGGTCGGATCGATCGGTTCCTGCCTCACCTCCGCGGACGCGCGAGTCGCGGCGACGGCCGGAACGACACTGGCGCCCGGCGCCGCGGCCAAGAGGACCGCGAAGCCGAGCGCCAGCGAGAGCGAGCGGACGAGCCGCAGGCTAGAAGCGGAAGCCGAGGCCAAACGCCCCCAGTCCCGTGATGCCGAACGTCCCCTCGACGGTCGGCGTGAATCGGTAGCCGACTTCGAAGCCCCACGAGGGTCCGTAGACGAGGTTCGCGCGACCGCACCACTTGGAGTCGAAGTCGTGCGAGATGGCGATGCCGAACTCGGGACGCAGCCCGGCGCGATTGGCGAACGCGCCGAAGACGCCCGCGATGCTCGGGTCGCTGCGGTTCCCTTCGACGAACTGGTACATGTAGTGGCCGCCCATGACGAGGTCGTCGTCGAAGGTGTCGTCGCCGGGTCCGTAGTTGTCGAAGTAGAGGTTGTTGTCGTCGATTCCAAAGTATCCCCCGATCGCGCTCCGCTCCGAGATCGCGAAGTCGATCTGGCCGTAGGCTCCCTCGAACACGCCGAAGCCGCCGCGGTTCACGCCGGAGACGATATTCGCGTCCGGGATCGAGGCCTCGGCGCGCGGCGCAGCGAACATCGCCGCCGCGAGCGTGAGGGCGAGCATAGTCCATTCGATACGTGCTTTCCAGGTACCCCGCTCCATGCGCTGTTCCTCCACGATTTCGTGTCGCAGACCCCCGTTCGCCGCATTGTACCCCGGAAATCCATCGGCCGGGGGAGGCGCGTTCTTGACCTCGCACGCTCGCGGCCACAAACGAAAGCGCCCTCGCGACGGTGAAGCCGCGAGGGCGCTCGAGCGCGATGCGCCTGAGGTCAGCGTCGCGAACGTAGCCGATCGAACTCGTCGGCGTTCACGAGTACGCCGTCGCGGAAACGGATCGGCGGCGAGAGCTGGCCGTAGTACCACGCCTCCTCGGAGTGTCCGATCGGCTGCGAGAGGACGCGGCCCGTCGGATAGCCGAGTTCGTCGAAGACGCGCCGCATGTCGGCCGGGATGTGCTTTCGCCAGTAGGCGAGCCGGAGCGAGTGGCGCAGGAGCTTCTCCTGATGCCGTACCGAGGCCGACTGCCACTCCTTCGTCGCGAGGACGAGGACCGACTCGGCGTCCATGGAATAGATGACGCTCGGCCCGACGATGGTCTTCGGCTCGGTCTGCGCGCGGGCGGTCGGGGCGTGCGGGAGGAGCGCGGCGAATACGAGGGCGACGAGGGCCGAGGCAAGGTGGCGACGCATGGTGCGGGACCTCTCGAGTCGGGCGAATCGGGGTGGCGCGGCGCGGGTGCGGCGCGACCGGTTTACCCCTTGATTATACCCTAGAAGAGGCGATTTGGAGCCGGCGAAAAGGTTCTAGCGTCGGTAGAGGATACGACCGCAATTCTCGCAAAAGTCGTAGGTTGCGCCTTCGGAGTTTCGCCCGATGGAGTTGGTCGGGAGGCTGATCCGGCAGCCCGAGCAGACGCGCCCGTTCACCGGCACGATGACGCGGAAGAAGCGGCGGCTCATCCGCTCGTACGTCTGCAAGAGGCGCTCGTCGACCTGGCTCGCCAGGCGCTCGCGCGTCTTCTCGAGGTTCGAGATCCCCTCCACCGCGAATCCGAGTCTCTCCTCCTGAGAGGCCATCTCGGGGTCGCGCATCTCGCGCAGGAGCGTGTCGACGTCCTGCAGCTGGATCAGCGTGTCCAGGGAGTCGGCGGTCGTGTCATTCATTCTCGGCGGCCTCGATCAGGGTGCGGCGCACCGTTCCGAAGTCGGGCGCTTCCAGGAGGCGCTGGCGCACCTTCGACAGGCGCACGGCGCGGAGGATTTCGGCGACCAGGTTCAGATAGACGGGGTCCTTCTCGA
>DASTSZ010000257.1:0-2100 GCA_035760425.1 Candidatus Eiseniibacteriota bacterium
GCGCTCGCTCGAGATCGCCGTCCGCGGCGTGAGCGACAAGGACGCCGAGCACGTCTGGAACGTGGGGGGCCGCACGGGCGAGTTCATCTGGCCCAAGCGGGTCCTCATCCCGAATACCGCGCCCTTCGGCGCGGAACTCGAGATCCATCCGTCCGAGCGGACGGCGATTCGACTGAAGACCGAAACGATCCTCTCCGGCGCGGACCTCGATCTCTCCCGCCTGCGTCCGGAAATCTGCGACCTCGGCGTCATGTCGGGCGGCGTGCGCGTTCGAATCGGCGACGCGGCGCCGGAGAAGATCACCATCCGCGGCATGCTGGGCGCCGCGGAATTGCTCCTCCCGGCGAGCGGGCCGGTGCGCGTCGAGTTCCTGTCGCCGCTCACGGCGCGTTCGCTCCCCGACGATTTCCTCGAGCAGGTCGGCGGACGAGGGAAGGCGAAGATCTGGGTGGCTGAAGGGAAGGGGCGGCCGATGCTGGTCGTCGTCGACGGGGTGTTTCTCTACGTGAAGATCAAACGCGCGCCGCAGCGCGCCGGGGGCTAAGGATGGCCGGAGGCGGTCACAGCAACATCGCATTCCCGCTCACGCTGGTCGCGGTCGGGGCGCTTCTACTCCTCAAGGAATTCGGGTACCTCCACGGAAACATCCTCCGCTACTGGCCGGTGCTTCTCATCGTCTGGGGCCTCGGCATGATCTGGGCGGCCCGCAAAGGGTAGCCGGCGGTCGGATCCGGTCGCGGGTGGCGGAACCCGCCGCCCGCTGGTAGAGTTTGACGTTGCGATGACCCTCTCCCGGCAGCGCCACCTTCGCGTCCCGGCCCTCCTGGCCCTCCTCCTCATCGGAGTATGGGTCGGCATCGGGCTCGTCCACGAGCATACGGGCGCGCCGACCTGCCAGGTCTGCAACGCGCTCCAATTCAACGCCGCCGACCTGGTCGCGCCGATCACCGTCGGCGCGCCCGACGCGATTTCGGTCCTCGCCGATCCCGTCGCCCTTCCCAACGCCGCGGCGCCCTACCTCGCCACGCCCCCGGGCCGCGCCCCGCCGCTCGCCTAGCCTCCCCCGAACCGTTTCGCCGTTCGCTTCATTCCCGAACATTGGAGGCTGTCGTGCGCGATCCCATTCGCGCGGCGGCCGCGATCGTGGCGCTATTCGTTTCGAGCGCCGGATTCGCGGCGGCCGCGGCGGCTCAATCCACCTCGTCGTCCACCGCGCTCCCGCAGGGAACGAACCTGCTCAATCCCGCCGTGAGCGTCATCGGCTGGTTCCAAGGCGAAGCCGGCGACCAACTCGACCAGACCGAGACGTCCGCCTTCTCGCTTCGCGAAGCGGAACTCGGGCTTCAGGCGAACGTCGACCCCTATAGCCGAGCCGACTTCTTCATCTCGGTGAATCCGACCGAAGGCGTCGATCTCGAAGAGGGATATCTCACCCTCCTCTCCCTGCCGGCGGGCCTCACCGCCAAGCTCGGCAAGTTCCGAGGCAATTTCGGGAAGTTCAATCGCACGCACCCGCCCGAAACGCCCTTCGCCGACCGCCCGCTCGCGGCGGAACGATTCTTCGGCGAGGAGGGGCTGAGCGCCGAGGGCGTGTCGGCCTCGTGGCTCATTCCGCGACTCCCCTTCTACGCGAACCTCGACGGCGAGGTGACGAACACGCCGGATTCCGAAGGCGAGCCCGTCGCGTTCGCGCGCCATCGTGGGAAGGATCTCTTGTTCCTCGGACGGCTCTCCACGTTCTTCGACTTGAGCGAGGCGTCGAACGTGGCGTTCGGAGGGTCGTACGCGAACGGCGCGAACGGACCCGCGAATTCGGACTCGATCGTCGTCCCCTTCGATCAGGGCGCGTTGCGGGCGCGCGTCGTCGGCGCCGACGTGACGTTCCGCTGGAAGAACCCGCGCCGCGCGATCTACCGCTCCTTCATCGCGCAGGCCGAATGGATGCAACGGACGGCCGAGAGCGAATTCGGCCCCGACGTCACGCGCACCGGCGGCTACGCCTGGGGCGACCTCCAATTCGCGCGCCGCTGGCACGTCGGCGGGCGGTACGACTGGTCGGACCGGCTCGGCGCCGCCGAGGAGAAGGCGGCCACCGGCGTC
>DASTSZ010000258.1:0-2797 GCA_035760425.1 Candidatus Eiseniibacteriota bacterium
GCCGTCGAGCGGCTCGGCGCCGGCGCGCGGCGGCACGGCTTCGCGTTCCGCCGCGTGCTCCTGCTCGGCGGCGGCGAGGCGGCGGCCCGCGCGCGCGCCGCGCTGGAAGCGGCCCGGGCCGACGGCTTCGAGCCGCTTCGCGCGGCGTACGAAGGGCCGGAAGGGGAGACGCCCGAGGCGGCGGCGGAGCGGCTCCGCGCGCTCGTCGTGACCGAGCGGATCCAGATCGTGCTCCTCGTGCCGGACGAAGCGGAGCTTCCGCATCTCCTGGCCGTCGGCGCGGCGCTTCGCGAGTGCGGCGCCGCCATCTGGTGGGCCGGCCCGGCCGCGCTCCTCGCCCCGCTCGGCGCGGAATCGCGGCTCGGCCCGCTCGACGCCGTGCTCCTCCACACGCCGTCGCGCGGCCTCGGCCCGCGCGCGCGGAAGCGGATGAGCGATCTCTTCCTCTCGTTCCTCGTGGCGCCCTGGCGCTGGGGGGGCCTTCGCGCCTACCTCGCGGCGCACGAGGCGCCGCTTCGTCCCGCCGACGCGTGGCGGCAGGTCTGGAGCGGCGAGCGCTCCTGGGTGGGGCGAAGCCGCTACGAGTCGGACCGATGGGCCGGCATCCCGTCCTGGGCGCGGCTCGCGCTCCAAACGCTCCGCCCGGGCGTCGTTTCGCCGGCGCTTCCGAACGGGACGGGCGCCGATCGCGCCGCGCGCGTGGAGTCGGAACTCGCCTACCTCTCGCGTTTCTCGCTGGCCGAGGACCTGCGTCTCTTCCTACGCGCGACGAGCGGGAAGGGAACGCGATGAGCCGCGCGCCGCGCGCCGCGCTCGCGCTCCTTCTCGCCGCGGCGGCGCTCGCGCCGTCGCCCGCCCGCGCGGCGACGCGGCTCTTCATCGTGAATCACGTCGCGTCGAACGACGTCCGCGCGGCCGCGCCTTGGGGCGCGGCGCTCGCCCTCGCCACCAACGGCGGACTCGTCTTCGCCGACACGGCGACCGGCGCTACGTCGAAAGTGCTCCGCCAGGGCGGCGGGATCGCCTCGAACAATCTCCTCTCCATCGTTGCGAGCCCCGCGGGCTATCTCTGGATCGGAACCGCCGACCGCGGCCTGGCGCGCTACCGTCCCGACGGGACCTTCCCGCGCACGCTCACCTCCTTCGACGGACTCGGCACCGATCGCGTGCAGGCGCTCCTTCGCACCGGCGACAGCATTTGGGTGGCGACGAGCGGCGGCGTGGCGCTCTTCGTCGAGAATCCCGCGAACGGCCAGATCTCGCTCCGCCGGTCGGACTCGAGCGCGAGCACGGGCGGCGCCCTGGTGAGCGACGACGTCACGTCCTTCGCGGTCTGGAACGACACGCTCTGGTGCGGCACGAACAGCGGACTCTCCGTCTTCGCGGCGGGCGCTTGGAGCGCGCGGAAGAACCTCGTCTCCGAGCGGGTGCAGGCCCTCCTCGTGGCCCGCGACTCGCTCTGGATCGGGACGAAGACGGGGCTTCGCGTCTACGCCGGGGGCGCCGTCGCCTCGCGGGGGTTGGCGGCCGAGACGCTCGCCCTCGCGTCGGTCCCGGACGGCGTCGGGCGGGGCACGGTCCTCGGACCCTTCGTCGAGACGCCCGGCGGCGCGGAAGTGTCGCTCGGGGTGATCGGGCTCCCGATCGTGCGCGTGCAGATGCTGGCCACCACGGCCGCCTCGCGCGTCGTCGCGGGGACCGCGGCGGGACTCGCGCGCCGCGTGAACGGCCCGGTTCCGTGGGATCCGGTTCGCAGCAACGGCCCCGAGTGGAACGGCGGCTCGCGCGCGGCGGCGGGCGGCGGAAATCTCTGGATCACGCTCGGCAACGCGGCCCCGCCTGGATTGAGCATCGGCACGCTCCTCCGCTACGACGGCGCCGCGTGGTCGGCGATCTCCAACACCTCGAGCGGCGGGAATCTGCAGACGACCGGGGCGATCGGCGTTCTGGCGGCGGGGGACGGCCGCGTCTGGACCGGGCACTGCTGCTCCGGCGCGCTCGGATCGTCGCGGCCACGGATCGATCGGTGGGATCCGTCGGCCGATCTTTGGGACACGCCGCCGGCCTACAACGTCTACGCGCTCGCGCAGGGATCGACGGGGCGCGTCTTCGCCGCCGGCGTCGAGTACGAGAACGGCGTCTACCTGCTCGACGGAATCACCGGCGCCATGGAGGACTCCCTGACGCCCGCCAACACGAATGCCGGGCTCACGCGAAACAACCTGCGCGGCGTCGCCGTCGATCCCTCGGGCCGCGCCTGGATCGCCACCGTGGACAACGGCGTCGATCGCTGGAACGGGAACGGCACCCTCGATCACGCCGACGACGTCTGGACGCACTTCTCCGGGAACGGATTCCCGACGCTTCAGACGACGTCGATCGCGGCGATCTCGACGAACGAGGTCTGGGTCGGCACGCGCGGCGGCGCCGTTCGGATCCTGAACGACGCGATCGACATCGCGACGTCGGCGAACGTGAACGCCGCCATCGCGGGCGCGGCGGTGAACGACCTCGCGGCCGACGGCGAAGGGGGCGTCTGGATCGCCACCGCCGGCGGATTGACGCGCGTCTCGAGCACGGGCGTCCTCGAGAGCTTCGGCGAAGCCGACGGTCTCGCGGCCTCGGACGTCGCGGCGCTCGCGTGGGACGGCGCGCGCGAGATCCTCTGGGCCGTCACGGCCGGCGGCGTCTCCGAGATCCACGTGAGCCGCACCACGCGCGCCTCGTTCGACGACGGAAGCTACGTCTATCCGAACCCCGCGACCGCGACGAGCGGATCGATCCGCCTCGGCGGCAT
>DASTSZ010000259.1:0-2650 GCA_035760425.1 Candidatus Eiseniibacteriota bacterium
CGAATCCCGCCAGCACCGCGAGGCCGTTCGGCCCCACGGCGGGCAACGCGAAGCGCGGGCGCCCCTCGCGCCCGTCCGCCGGCGCGCGGCCCTTGATTCGCGGTGTCCCCTTGGGGGCTTCCTTCCGATTCGGCACGGCGGTAGAGTGCCCGTCACCGAGTCGCGTTGCAAGGGGGTCCTTCGGGCGCGTCGCGCCGCTTCCCCCGCGACCTCGCCTTCACGGATAGGAGGCCACGCATGGCGGACGTCATGGACGAGCGGATCCGGGCCATCCAGATCACCTCGGGGTTCGGATTCACCGCGGGCGCGTTCCTCGTCGCCCTCTCCCTTTTTCTCTATCCGTCGCTTCCGGCGGCCAACGAGACGAACAAGATCCTGGAGATCCTTTCGAAGCAGGAATCGGGCGGCTGGATGATGCTCCACGCCACGCTGGTTCTCGGCTTCGTCCTCGTGGCGATCGGATTCACCGGTTATGGGTTCCTCCTCCACCTGAAGGGCTCGTCCGGCGCGGCCTCGATCATCACGGCCTGCGCCGTCATCGGCGGCACGCTCTGGGCCGCGTTCCTGAGCGCCGAGTTCTTCGTGCATCCCTTCATCATGAACCTCGCGTCGCTCGAGCCGGGGCTCGGCACCATGCTCTTCACCCTCTACTGGTTCTGGAAACTCGGCGCCATCGCGCTGGCCGCGGTGCTCCTCTTCACGGCGGTCGCGGCGGCCGGCCTGGCGGGCACCTCGCGCGGCCTTCAGCCCGTTTGGCTCGGCTGGGGCGGCGCCTTCTTCGCGGTGCTCGGAATCGTCGTCTACGCGATCGACTTCCTCTCGGCGGGCGCCACCGGCGCGCCGATCAATCCGCTCCGCACGCCGTTCGTTCGGTTCGCGGTGGGACTCCCGCTCCAGCTCTGGCTCGGCGCGGTGGGCGTGATGCTGATGATGGAGTGGGCGAATCGGCGTCCGGTCAACGCGAGCGCGGGCGGGAGGCGGGACACGGTGCAGACGACGGGGCGGGCGCCGAAAGCGTCGCTCGAGCAGACGCCGTCGATGGAGCGCCAGCGGCCGGGCGCCGCGCCCGCGGCGCCGAGCGCGCCGGAGCCGCCGCCGCTCCCGCCGCCGATTCCCTAGACCCACCGCGTTCGCCCGCGCCGGCGAATTCCACTCGCCGGCGCGGGGCCGAACGTTACGGCGTGGGCATGACGATGGAGTTCCCGCTCAGCGTCACGCCGCCGATCCTCGCGAGGGCGCGCCCATTCAGCGTAGCGCCCGAGTTCAGCGTGATCGATTGATCCGCCATGATCGTTCCCTTGAACGCGGTGGTCGTGCCCAGCGTGGCCGACGTTCCCACCTGCCAGAAGACGTTCGTTGATTTGGCGCCGCCGGCCAGCACGACCGCGCGGCCCGACGTCGTCGTGAGCGTGGATGCGACCTGGAAGATGAAGACGGCGTTCGCGTCGCCCTTCGCGTCGAGCGTCAGGTCGCCCGAGGAAATCGAGAGGGAGGACGTCGACTTGTAGAGGCCCGGGGGGAGCGTCAAACCGCCGAGATTTCCGGCGACGGTGACGGGCGCGAGCGTGCGGCCCGCGGCGTCGTTGTAGGCGATCGTGAGATCCGACATCGCGGTCGCCGACGCCGCGTCGCCGGCGTGGATCGTTCCGGACAAGATGCCGGGGGGGAATCCGGTCACGGCCGTTCCGGGACTCACGCCCAAGTCGCCGGTGAGCACGGTCAGGTTCGTGTTGGTGACCGTCGAGCCGGCGAGAACCACGAACGCGCTCGCGCCGCCGAGCACGACGGCGCCCTGCGCGCCGGCCGTCGCCGACGTCGTGAATGTCCAGGTGTAATTGCCGGCGAGCCCGTTGCCGGCCATGTCCTGCGCGCCCGTGGTGACGGTCGCGGTATAGGTCGTCCCGAGCGCGAGCGCGAGGGTCGGCGTGAACTTCGCGATCTTGGTCCCGGGGTCGTAACTGACGGTGCCCGCCACCGGCGTCGCGCCGGGTCCGAGCAGCGTGAACGTCGTCGTCGTGATCGTCGCGCTGCTCATCGACTCGCTGAACGATGCCGTGATGACCGCGACGCCGGTGGCGCTATTCGCGGGGTTCGTCGAGCTGACCGTCGGCGCGACGGTGTCGCTCGGCCCGGTGGGGTTGTCGTTGTCCGAACATCCGACCAACCCGAGTAGAAGCACGGCCAACGGAAGTAGGGCGAACCTGATTCGACGGGAGCGCATAATGATTCCTCCTGCTGCGTATGTGTCGGACCGGGCTCGCGTAGATCGTCCGGCCGAAATGAGGGGTTGGGCGATGTCCGACTCGCCTGTTTCGGGCTAGGCTTGGTATCGCACGATCGGTGCCACGCTCCCGTCGCGCGGCGCCCGGCGGCCTAGGTCCATGGGGAGGGCGGTGCTACGAGGAAACCGCGACGCCCTTGACGGGCGTCGTCGCGAGATCGAACGATGAGACGAACGGAGGGAATTTCAACTTCGGGCGGATTCCTACAATCCGTCCGCGCGCTCCGTCCCGCCGAGTCTCGGCGGCGCCGGCGCGACTAGGGCGCGGGCGCGATCGGCGCGAGCATGCTGCGCACGATCGGGCGAAGGCCCGCGAAGAACGACTCGACCGCGATGACCATGACGATGAGGCCCATGAGGCGCGTGAGG
>DASTSZ010000260.1:0-8426 GCA_035760425.1 Candidatus Eiseniibacteriota bacterium
CCGGGGGCGGCGGCCTCGAATCTGAGCGAGCGCCGCATCCGGCTCGAGGCCGCGGAGCCGGAGTGGCGAAGCGCGGAAGCCACGCGCGGCTACGCGATGGTCGAAGCGATCCTTCTCGAGGCGACGCGCAAGGTCACGAGCACCGACCCCGTGCGCCGTCGCGTCGACCGCATCGTCACGCACCGCGTCGTCGGCCCGATCCTCTTCGCGCTCGTCATGGGCGTGATCTTCCAGGCGATCTACGCCGGCGCGCAGCCGGTCATGGACCTGATCGAGACGGGAACGTCCTGGTTCGGCGGCGCGCTCGGCGCCGTCCTTCCGGCCGGTCCCTTCCGCTCGCTCCTCATCGACGGCGTGATCGCGGGCGTCGGCACGGTGCTCTCGTTCCTGCCGCAGATCGCGCTCCTCTTCCTCTTCATCGGCATCCTCGAGGACACGGGCTATCTCGCGCGCGCGGCCTTCATTCTCGACCGCCTCATGGGCGCGGTCGGTCTCCCGGGGCGCGCGTTCCTGCCGCTCCTCTCGTCCTTCGCCTGCGCCATTCCCGGCATCATGGCGACGCGAACGATCGAGAACCGGCGCGACCGGCTGGCGACGATCTTCGTGGCGCCCTTCATGTCGTGCAGCGCGCGGCTCCCGGTCTACGCGCTCCTCATCGGCGCCTTCGTGCCGAACCTCGCCTGGGGGCCGGTGAGCCTCCCCGGACTCGTCCTCTTCGCGCTCTACCTCTTCGGCATCGCCGTCGCGTTCGTCACGGCGTGGGCGCTCCGCCGCACGGTGCTCCGCGGTCCGCGCGCCTCGAGCGTCATGGAACTCCCGCCCTACCGGACGCCGGCGTGGCGCGGGCTCGTGACGACCATCACCGGGCAGTCGCTCGAATTCGTGAAGAAGGCGGGGACGGTGATCGTGGCGGTGTCGGCGGTGCTCTGGTTCCTGGCGTCCTATCCCGGCGGCGCGCCGGAGACGCGCGCGCTCCAGACGCAGCTCGCCGCCGCCGAGCGCGCGGGCGACGCGGCGAGCGTGACGGCGCTGAAGACCGCGGTGGCGGGCTCCACGCTTCGCCACTCCTTCGCGGGCCAGATCGGCCGCGCGCTCGAGCCGGCCATCGAGCCGCTCGGCTTCGACTGGCGGATCGGCATCGGGCTCGTCACGTCGTTCGCCGCGCGCGAGGTGATGGTCTCGACCATGGCCACGGTCTGGAATCTCGGCGACGGCGGCGACGACGCGATATCGCTGCGCCAGGCGATCCGCGAGGCGAAGAATCCCGCCACGGGCCGAAACGCCTACGTGCCGCTGACCGGCATCAGCCTCATGGTCTTCTTCGCGCTCGCCTGCCAGTGCATGTCGACGGTGGCCGTCGTGAAGCGCGAGACGGGGGGCTGGACCTGGCCGATCCTCATGCTCGTCACGATGAACGCGCTCGCGTGGATGGCGTCGTTCGCGGTCTTCCAGGGCGGACGCGCGCTGGGGCTGGGATAGCGCGATGAACGGAATCGGCTGGCAGGAGATCGCGGCGGGGGCGGTGGTGCTGGCGGCCGCCGTTTGGCTCTTCCGCCGCGCGCGGCGCGCGCAGCGGGAGCGCGCGCACTGTTCGAGTTGTCCGGTGGCGAAGATTCCGCCGCAGCCTCACTTCAGGAGAACGACGCGCGTCGCGCGAACCTCCTCCGACGTCTCGACCCGCACGAAGTAGACGCCCGACGCGATCCGTCCGCCCGGACGAAGCGCGATCCGGTGCAGGCCCGCCGCCACGTTCGCCCCTTCGAAGAGCTTCGATACGAGCCGCCCCTGCACGTCGACGAGCCGCACGCGCACGGGCCCGGGCGACGCCGTCTCGAACGTGAGCACGCCCTCCGGATTGAGCGGATTCGGCGAGACCGCGACGGGCGGGCTGGGGCGGCCCGCCCCGATCACGGTCAGAACGAGCGGCGCACGGAAGCGCCGCCCTCCCTCGAGCGTGCCGGTCACCACCGCCTCCACAACGGCGCGGCCGACGACACCCGCGAAGAGACTGCGCAACGCCGAACTCGCGAAGTCGAACGCCGCCTCGGCGGCGCCGTTTCGGTCGCGATCGGCGATCACCACGCGCTTCGAGGTCACGGGCTGGATCGGGCCCCCCTCACCCGATCCGCCGGAGCGCTCCAGCCGAACCGACGCCGGATCGATCGACTCGACGGCGAACCCCGCCGCGCCTCCGAGCGACTCGACGTAGACGCGGCGCGTCGGCTTGGCGGCGTTCAGCACGACGAGCTGATCCTCCGGGCCCGTGAACGCGCGCCCCGGAAGAGGCGGCGGCCGCAGGTTTCGAATCAGGCTGACGGTGTTCGTGAAGAGGCTCGAGAGCACGACGTCGAGCGCGCCGTCCTCGTCGAAGTCGGCGGTCAGGACCGAATGGGCGCCGAGTCCCACCGGGAAGTCGACGCGCGGCGCGAGCGCCCCGCCGCCGCGCCCCATGAGGAACGAGACCGTCCCCGCCGCCTGGTTCACCGCGACGATATCGGGATGGCCGTCGGCGTCGAGGTCCGCCACCGTCGTCGCGTGCGCGTCGGCGCCGGTCGCGATCTCGGCGACCTCGGTGAAGTCGCCGTCGCCGTGCCCGTGGCAGATGGAGATCGTGCCGTGGTGGTAGTTCGAGACGACGAGGTCGAGGATGCCGTCCTCGTCGACGTCGCCGGCCGCCACCGTGTGCGGCTCGCCGACCTGGAGCAGGCGCGCCGGCTCGAACGTCCCGTCGCCGCGGCCCAGGTGGATCGACACGACGTGCGCGCCGTCGTTCGCCATCGCCACGTCGAGCGCGCCGTCCTTGTTGAAGTCGGCGATGACGAGCCCGTGCGACCCCGCCGCGGCCGCGTAGCGGCCCGTGACCGCGAAGGTCCCGTCGCCGGCCCCGCGAAGGATGACGAGTTCCCCATGCGTCGCGTCGGTGGACGCGAGGTCGGGGCGCCCGTCGCCGTCGAAGTCTCCGACGCCGAGGAAGATCGGCGTTCCGCCGATCGGGACGTCCCGCCGCGGGCCGACGGTGCCGTCGCCGACGCCGAGCATCGAGCCGACCGAGTTGGCCCCCGTGTGCGAGAGCGCGAGGTCGAGGATTCCGTCGCCGTTCAGGTCGCGCGCGGCGACCGTGTGGACGCGGGTGGCGGTGGCGAAATCGCGCCGCATGCCGAACGTGCCGTCCCCCGCGCCGAGGTAGACCGACACCGCGCTCGAGTTCATGGCGGCCACGATCAGGTCGAGATGCCCGTCGCGATCGAGGTCGGCCATCGTGACGGTGTGGGGCGTCTGCCCCGTCGCCACCGTCGGGAAGGGCGGCGCGACCGGCGGACCGCCGGGCGTCACGCCGGGCGGAATGTCGATGACCTCGACGGCGAAGGTGCGCGACGCGCTCGAGACGCCGTCGCTCGCCTCGACCGTGACGGAGGCGACGCCCGCGTCATCGAAACCGGGCGCGGCGCGGACGACGCCCGAGGCGAGCCCGGTCCCCGCGTCGGTCGTCCCCACGGCGACGTACGCGGGGCCCGACGCGAGGCGGAAGGCGAGCGGGCTCCCGTCGGCGTCGAAGGCGGCGAGCGTCTGGGAGGCGGTTTCCCCTTCGCCGAGGCGCATCGGCCAGGGCGCGGCGAGCGCCACGCTCGCGACGACGTCCGAGACGGAGATTCCAAGGCGATGCGAGGCGACGCCGCCCTGACGGTCGTCGGCCTCGAGCATGACCGCGTAGGAGCCGGCCTGGTCGTAGCGCGGAACCCAGCGGAAGTCGGCGTGATTGCTCATGGCGTCGACGAAGGTCGCGCCGTCGGGCAGCCCGGTCGCCGTCAGCACCACCATCTCGCCGTCGGGGTCGGGCGCGTCGGCGGTGAACGCGACGGCGTCCCCCTCGGCGGCGGCGATGGTGTCGGGCGCGGCGATCGTGGGGGGCCGGTCGACGTTTCGGATCATGATCTCGACCGGCTGGAGCACCTCGATCGTTCCGTCGGTCGCGCCGATGACGGCGGTGGTCATCCCCGCGTCGAAGTAGCCGGGGCGGAACCGGAGGACCGCCGAGACGCGGCCGAGATCGGCGTTCGAGACGCCGAGGGTCATGTACGTCGGGCCCGCGACGACGCGCACGGCGATCGCCTCCTGGTCGGCGTCGAGCACCGTGAGCGCGTACTCGACGTCGCCCCCTTCGGGGACCATCGGCATCGGCACGAGCGTGAAGACGGGCGGGCGATTCACGTTCTCGACGTGGAGCGCGACGGCGCGCTCGGTCGTGTGGAAGCGATCGGCCACGGCGAGGGTGAGCGGGTAGTCGCCGGCGTCGAAGTAGCCGGGCGTGAGGCTCAGCGTCCCCGTGGCCGCGCCGGACCCTCGGTCCGTCGTCGCGACCGCCGCGAAGGAGGGCCCCGCGCGAAGCGAGAAGTCGAGCGGCTCTCCGTCGGCGTCGGTCGCCTGGAGCGCCACGACCATCGGATCCGCCTCGCGCATCGTCAGCGTGGCGGCCACCGGGAAGTCGGGCGCTTGGTTCGGGACGCCCGCGTACGCCGCGCCGTCGGTGTCGAACCAATCGAGGCCCAGTTTCAGATTTCCGTCGAAGTCGTTCCCCGAGCAGTTCGAGACGAACGACGAGGCGATCATGTCCCCCGACGCGGCGGGCGACGGGATGCGGATCGAGGGCGTCCCCGCCGCCGGCGTGACCGGGATCGTGGCGAGCTTGTAAAGGCCCGGCGCGAGCGGGGTGCCGGCGAGGGTGCCGAAGCGGGCGCGCGTGACGGTCGAATACGCGGACGTGACGCCGCCGAACTCCGGCCGCGCGCTCACCGGGTCGCCCCACGTCACTTCGCCGTCGACCGCCTCGAGCACGATGTCGTACGCCGCCAGGGTGAGCGCGCCGTCCGCGGTGGCGCAGGCGGCGGCCGAGCCGTCCTTGTTCCGGTCGGTGGCGAGCCAGACGTCCACGCTCGTCGCGCCGCTCGCGGCGATCAGGTCGGCCGCGCTGTTCACGCCGTCGCCGTTCGTGTCGAGGTACATGTATTGCGCGCGGGCGGGCGACGCGGCGAGGGCGATCAGGAGCGGAAGGAGCGCGGCGATGCGAATGGGGCTAAGCAGGGCTCGATGGGACATCGTCGCCTCCTCGTGTAGCGCCGTTGCAACCCGTTGATTATAGCAGGCTTACCAGCGTTGCTTCACGTGGTACGAAGGGCGCATGACAGGCGGTCAGGGGTGCGCGCGTGCGGGGGTTGCGGCGGGTGCGAACTTGGGGACGGGGCGCGGCGGGCGCGAGGCGGGAGGGCGGCGAACTACGCGATCAGCGGCGCGGCGACCTCGACCATCACCGGCTTCAATCCGAAGACCTCCTCGAACAACCCGCCCTTCGACTCGATGGCGAGCCGCTCGAGCGCGAGGTCCTCGCCCGGTCCGACTTCGATGCGGAGTTCGTCCCCCGCGACCGTGACGCGCGGCTGCTGCACGCGCTGGGCGTGCCCCTTGTCGAGCGCGTCGGCCACGCGGAGAATGGCGGCGAGCCGGTTCACCGTGAGGCGCGCGGCGCGCGGCAGCGACGCGTAGGCCGGGTGATCGCTCTGCGGCCCTTCGCGCCGGTGATAGCGCGCCAGGTTCGCCACGATCTCGAGGTCGGTGCGGGAGAGTCCGAAGACCTCCGAGTTCACGAGCAGGTAGAACGAATGGCGATGGTGCCCCCGCGCCGCGACGTACGTCCCGATGTCGTGGACGATCGAGGCGACTTCGAGCAGCAACTGCTCGCGCTCGCCCATCTGGTGCTGCGTCTTCGTCGCCTGGAAGATGGCGCGGGAGAGCGCGGCCACGTGGAGGCCGTGCTTCTCGTCGGCCTGGTATTTCCGCGCCAGGTTGACCGCCGCGGCGATCGTCTGCTCCGGGAAGAGGACCGTCGACCCTTCGCGGATCGAGCGCGCCATGTGGAGCACGAGCCCGTCCCGCATGCTCTCGTGGGGAACGAGGATCGTGTCCAACTGGCAGAGTTTCGCCACCTCGATGTACGTGAGGAGCGCCGGGGCGAAGGACTCCGACTCGTTGGGCGGCACCGAGAAGGTCGTGGCGATCTGGTCGGGGGCGAGCGTGAGGATCTGGTCCGCCAGCTTCTTCACGTCCTTCACGCTGATCACCGACATGTCGCCCGCCGCGCCGTTTCCGCCTCCGGCCCGCGCCAGCACGCGGGCCGCGAAGCGCGCCTCCGAGCCGACCGTGAGGAGCAGCGAGAGCTTTCCGAACGGGAGGGAGCGGCGGATCACCTGCATCATCTCCCGCACGTTGTGCTGCATGAGCCGCGTCTTCGTCCGTCGCTCGTTCTCGGCGGCGCGCATCGCCTCGCGCATGCGCACGGTGCCGAGGTCGTGGGTCACCGACCCCACGACTTCGCCGTCGCGAAGGAGCGCCCACTCGGTCGAGCCGCCCCCCAACTCGAAAAGGAGCGCCTCGCCTTGGCGATACTCGGGATGCATGGCGAGCGCCTTCTGGACCGCGGCGAACGTGAGGAGCGTTTCCTGCGAGCCTTCGATGACTTCGACCTCGATGCCGGTGGCGAGGAAGACGCGGTCGACGAAGGTGTCGCGGTTGAGCGCGGCGCGGACGGCGTGCGTGGCCACCGCGCGGACGTGCGTGACGCCGTAGACGTCCATGCGCTCGCGGTACTGGCGAAGGACGTTCACCGCCTTCTGGATGGACGACGCGGAGAGCGTCCCGGAGCGAAACGCCTCCCGGCCCAAGGCGAGCGGGCGGTCGAGTTCCTCGAGCGTGCGGATCGTGCCGTCGGCGCGGAGTTCCGCCACGAGCATGCGGATGCCGCTCGACCCGATGTCGATGACCGACATGATCGGCGGCGCGCCGGGCGCCACGGGGCGGATGGCTTCTTCGCCGTTGGTCATCGAATCAGCACCGGTTTCAATCCGAACTCCTCGCGGAAGAGGTCGCCCTTGTCCTCGACGGACCAGGCGTCGAGCGTCACGTCGCCGCGCGTTTTCAGCGACAGCCGAAGCTCGTCGCCGCGCACCTTCACCCGCACCGCCGAAACGCGCTGGCGGTGGTCGTGGTCGAGCGCGTCGGCCACCCGCAGGATCGCCGAGAGCGACCGAACGCGGTCGCGGTCGCGGTCGTCCAGCGCGCGGTAGGCTTCGTGCGAAACGTCGGGCGGCGCCTTCCGATGATAGCGCGCCACGTTCGCCACGATGTCGACTTCCCCGTCGCTCAGCCCCAGGATCGGCGTCTGCGAAATGATGTAGTAGGCGTGCCGGTGATGCCCCGCCACGCCGATGAAGTTCCCCACCTCGTGAAGGAGCGCCGCCAGTTCCAGGAGGAGCCGGTCCCGCTTCGAGAGGCCGTGGAGGTTTCGCGTCTGGTCGAAGAGCGAGAGCGCCAGCGCGCCGACCCGGTTCGCGTGCTTCTGGTCGATCTCGTATTTCTTCACGATGGCGATCGCCGCGTTCCGCGTCTGGCTCACCTCCAGGGCCTTCAGCCCCTCGGCGCCGACCGACCGCGCCACGTCCACCAGCACCCCGTCGACGAGCCCCACGTGGGGGACCCAGATCTCCTTCGCCCGGACCTTCGTCCCGACGAACTCGAAGATGCATCCGGCGGGCACGATGACGTCGGCGCGGTCGGGGCGAAGCCCGTAGCGCTCGGCGCGCTGGGCCGGCGTCAGTTTCGCGAGCGTCGCGAGCACCTTCCGCAGCCGCGCCATCGAGATCCGCGTCGGCTTCCGCTCGCCGTCGGGGCCCTTGGCCGCGCCGTTCGTGCTGAGGAGCCCCGCGATCGAGTCGATGTTCCCGCCCGTGCCGACGAAGCGCTCGAGCCGGCGCCGCTTGAAGAAATCGAGGATCGGAAAGCGCGAGGTCTTGAGGGAATCCTGGATGATTCGAAGCGCCTTCTCGGGCGGCGCGTTCCCGACCCGCTCCAGGAGACGCACGCCCCCGACGTCGTGCGACTCCACGACCAGGATCTCGCCGTGACCCACCAGCGCGATCTCGCTCGAGCCGCCGCCGACGTCCAGGATGACGGAGAGCCCGCGGTCGAGGGAGAGCCGGCTCCGCACGCCGAGCGCCACCAAGCGCGCCTCCTCGGTCCCCTGGATCAATTCGAGATCGAGCCCCGTCTCCGCGTGAATGCGCTCGAGGAACGCCGCGCGGTTCCGCGCCTCCCGCGTGGCGCTCGTGGCGACCGCGCGGTGCACGACGACGCCGTGCTGCTCCATGGTGCGCCGAAAGGTGCGGAACGCGTCGAGCGCCTGCTCCATGGTCGCGGGCTCGATGCGCCCCCCCTTGAAGACCGACTCGCCGAGACGCACGGGCACGCGGACGCGCTCCAAGACGCGGTACTGCGTCGGCGTCTTGAATTCGGCGATCACGAGGCGGAAGGCGTTCGAGCCGACGTCCATGCCGGCGCAGCGGATGGGGAACGGCGACTTCGAGGTCGGGGCCATTGGG
>DASTSZ010000261.1:0-5922 GCA_035760425.1 Candidatus Eiseniibacteriota bacterium
CGCCGCGCCGGAATCATCACGGCGCGCGCGACGTCCGAACCGCGCGCCTCGCGTGTCGCGCGCCGTGCGCTTCACGCGGCGGGGCTCCTCGGGCTCCTCGCGTCGCTCCTCCTCACGATCGTCGCGCTGCAAGACCAGTTCTTCCCGGAAGCGGTGGTGCTCGAGGCCTCCTACGCCCTCACCGCCGCGTCCGGACAGCCGCTTCCCGACGCGCCGGCGCTCGTGGCGGGGGAGCGGGTGCGATTGGCGGGCGAGCGCGACGGGCTCGTCGAGATCCGGCTCGGGGGCACCTCGGTCGGCTGGGGGCGGCTCTCGGGCGTGTGGCGAGTGCGCGACGCCGCACGGTATACTTCCGGGTCTTCGACGGATCGCGGAACGCGCAAGGAGGGCTCGAGTGGCTGAGACGGCGGCGGCATGGATCACGGGGGGCACGGGGGCGCTCGGCTCGGTCGTGTCGCGCGCGTTTCTCGGGGCCGGCTATCGCGTGGCGGTCACCTACCGCGGCGCGAAGGAGTGGGACGCGCTCGCCGCGTCGGAGCGCGAGGCCATGGCCGCCGGGCGGCTCCTGGGCGTCGCGACCGACGTCACCGACGAGGAATCGGTTCGCCAATCCGCCTCGACGGCCCACGACGCCTTCGGCCGGCTCGATGTCCTCGTCCACGTGGCGGGGGGCTACGCCGGCGGCGCCTCGGTCGAAGCGATCGACGCGCGCACGGTGCGCGGCATGATCGACACGAACCTCGTCTCCGCCTTCTGGGCCGCCAAGCACGTCATTCCGCACGCGAAGCGCCACGGACGCGGTCGTCTCCTCTTCATTTCCTCGCGCGGCGCGCTCGAGACCTACCCGGGCGCCTCCGCCTACGCGGCGGCGAAGCTGGGGCTCCACGGGCTCGTCCAGACGCTGGCCAAGGAGTTGAAGCACGACGGCGTCACCGCGAACGCGGTCCTCCCGTCGATCATCGACACGGCGGCGAACCGCGCCGCGATGCCCGACGGCAAATTCGACGACTGGGTGAAGCCCGACGCGATCGCCCAGCTCCTTCTCTTCCTCGCCTCCGAGGCCGCCGCGGCGACCTCGGGCGCGCTCGTTCCGATCTATGGGAGGGCCTGATGAGCAAAGCCCGTCCGACGTACAGCAAGGGCGCCAAGATCGCTCCGGAGCCGTTGAAGCCGGGCGCCACCGTCGAGCAGCTCGTCGACAGCACGTTTCTCGCCTATAACGGCGCGCGCCTCCGCGAGGCGTGCCGGCTCTTCGTGGAGCGGATGCTCGAGCCCGACGTCACCGTCGGCCTCACGCTGAGCGGCGCGCTCACGCCGGCGGGACTCGGACGCTCCTGCCTCATTCCGCTCCTCAAGTCGGGCTTCGTCGACTGGATGATCTCGACGGGCGCGAATCTCTACCACGACACGCACTTCGGCATCGGCCTCACCATGCACCAGGGGCAGGCGAACGCCGACGACATCGCGCTCCGGGAACAGGGCATCGTCCGGATCTTCGACATCTTCTTCGACTACGACGTGCTCCTCTCGACCGACTCGTTCTTCCGCGAGGTCATGCGGCAGCCCGAGTTCCGCCAGCCGATGAGCACGGCGGAGTTCCATCACCGGGCGGGGCGCTACGTCGCCGAACGGGAGAAGGCGCTCGGACAGGTGGAGACCTCGCTCCTCGCGGCGGCGCACAACCTCGACGTGCCGATCTACACCTCCTCGCCGGGCGACTCCTCGATCGGCATGAACGCGGCGGCGCTCCAGTTGGAAGGGGAAGCGATCCACTGGGACGTCTTCAAGGACGTGAACGAGACGGCGTCGATCGTCTACGACGCGAAGAAGAAGGGCGGAAAGAGCGCCATCCTCATCCTGGGCGGCGGGTCGCCGAAGAACTTCGCGCTCCAGACGGAGCCGCAGATCCAGGAAGTGCTCGGGCTCGACGAGGCGGGGCACGACTACTTCCTCCAGGTGACGGACGCGCGCGTCGACACGGGCGGACTCTCCGGCGCGACGCCGGGCGAGGCCGTGTCGTGGGGAAAGATCGATCCCGATCGCCTTCCCGACGCGGTGGTCGCCTACGTCGACAGCACGATCGCGCTCCCGATCCTCACGGCCTACGCCCTGAGCAAGAAGAAGGCGCGCCCCTTGAAGCGGCTCTACGCGAAGCGCGACGAGTTGATCGCGGGGCTCAAGGCGGCGCACGCGGAGGCGCGCGCGGCGGGAACTCGGTGACGGCGGCGGATCCCCGGCGCCGCGCGGTCGCGACGGTCGCGCGCGCGGTCCTCGTGGCGGCCGCCCTCCTCGCGTCGGCGACGGGGCGCGAAGCGGCGGCGAGTCCCGGGAGTTCCTCGCGGCTCTGCGGCGCGTGCCACGGGCCGCTTCGGACGCAGTGGGCCGGATCGGCGCACGCGACCTCGTGGACGAATCCCGTCTTCCAGGCCTTCCTGGCCGACGCGAAGGAGAAACAGGGCGCGGCGATCCAGGCGACGTGCCTGCCGTGCCACGCGCCGCTCGCGCACGTCTCGAAGGATCTCCAAGTGAGCGATCCGGTCGCCAAGGAGGGCGTCGGGTGCAACTTCTGCCACAACGTGAGCGCGGTCGATCCGTCGACGAAGCCGGGGTCGTACACGTTCGACCCGTCGAATCCGAACCTCATGCGCGGGCCCTATCGCGACGCCGACCCGGCGGGCGCGCACGAGGCGGTCTATAGCGAGATCCACACGAAGCCCGAATTCTGCGCGTCGTGCCATTCGGCCGTGAACCCGACGAGCGGGCTCTTGATCGAGGGAACCTATCTCGCCTGGAAGCGTTCGGGCGGGGCGGAGTACGACATGACCTGCCAGGAGTGCCACATGCCGCCCGCGCCGGGGAAGGCGGCCACGGTCGCGACGAAGACGCGGCCGGCCGTGAACGCGCACACCTTCGTCGGCCCGCGCTCCACGCCGGCGTGGCTCGACGACGCGGCGAACTTGAAGGGCTCCCTCGACGGCGGACGCCTCCGTCTCGAGGTCGAGAACGCGAAGGCGGGGCACTCGCTTCCCGGCGGGGGCAATTCGATGCGCACGATCTCGCTCGACGTGGTCTTCACGAACGCGGCGGGCGCGGAGGTGAAGAAGATCCAGGCCGAGCGGTTCGGCACCGAATTCGCGGACGCGAAGGGCGCGTCGCCCGTCCCGAAGTGGGCGGGACGAAGCGTCGTCCGGTCGACGGAGATCGGTCCCGACAGTTCTCGCGTCGTTCTTTGCGACGTTCCGCCGGGAGCGACCCGCGCGAACGCGACTCTCACGTATCACTCGATCCACCCCGCCTACCGAGCGATGCTCGCCAAGCGCGGCGTGGACCTTTCCGGTCGCGCGCCGGTCGTGCTGGCGCGGACCACGGTGGTGATTCCATGAACGCCTCGACGACCGAACGCCCGATCCCGCTTCTCGACCTCGCGTCGCTTCACCAGCCGCTGGCGGACGAGCTGCGCCAGGCCTTCGACCGCGTCCTCGCGTCGGGCCAGTTCATTCTCGGCGCCGAGCACGACGCCTTCGAGCGAGAGCTCGCCGCCGCCTGCGGCGTGAAGCACGCGGTCGGCGTCTCCTCCGGCACCTCGGCCATCTCGGTCGGGCTCCAGGCGCTCGGCGTCGGACCGGGCGACGACGTCGTCGTTCCCGCCTTCACCTACTTCGCGACCGCGAGCGCGGTGATTCATTCCGGCGCGCGGCCCGTCTTCGCCGACGTGGAGCCGGCGCGCTTCGGACTCGACCCCGAGCGTCTCGAGGCGGCCCTCACGCCGAAGACGAAGGCGATCGTCCCGGTCCATCTCTACGGGCTCGCCTGCGATCTCGCCCCGATCGCGGCCGTCGCGGCGCGCCGGGGGATCGCGGTGCTCGAGGACGCGGCGCAGGCGATCGGCGCGACCGACCAAGGAAAGCCGGTCGGCGCCACGACCGCGGGCGCGACCCTCTCCTTCTTCCCGACGAAGAACCTCGGCGCCCTCGGCGACGCGGGCGCGCTCCTGACCGAGCGCGACGACGTGGCGGCGCGCATGCGCCTCCTCCGCGTGCACGGCGACGCGGGCGACTACAAGCACACCGCTTTCGGCACGAACGCGCGCCTCGACGGGCTCCAGGCGGCGCTCCTGCGGGTGAAGCTGCGGCATCTGCCCGCCTGGACCGACGCGCGCCGGCGAAACGCCGCCCTCTACCGCGAGGCGCTCGCGGGGAGCGACGTGACGTTGCCGGTCGAGCCGGCGGGCGCCGTCCACACGTACCACCAGTACACGATCCGCGCCCCGCGCCGCGACGCGCTCCAGGCGCACCTGCGCGATCGCGGCATCGCGTCGCGCATCTACTATCCGATTCCCGTTCCGGCGCAGCCCTGCTTCCAGGAGTCCGGAACGCCGCCGGGCGGATTCCCGGTCTCGGAGATGCTGGCGCGCGAGGTGCTTTCGCTGCCGATCGGACCCGAACTCACGCCGGAGTCGATCGTCCGGATCGCGGCGGCCGTGCGCTCGTTCTACGCCGGAGGAGGGGTCTCCTGATGCCGCGTCTACTTCGCCTCACGCTCATCGGTCTCGCGGCGCTGGCGGGCCTCGTCGTTCTCGTCATCGGCGTCGCCTGGGCGTTCATCCCGCGCGACTGGGTCTCGAAGGAGGCGCAGAAGCAGGCCGCCGCCATGAGCGGCGCCGACATCGCGTGGCGCTCGCTCGAACCGGGCATCGAATGGCTCGCGGTCGGCGTGCGCGTCCAGGGCCTCGCGGTGCGCATGCCGAAGGAGGGCGACCCGCGCGTCGATCTGCGGGCGAAGGAAGTCTTCGTCCGCTTCAAGATCCTTCCGCTCCTCTTCCGCCGCGTCGAAATCGCCGCCGCCCGCGTGAAGGACGCCGGCATCGCGATGTGGGATCGCGGGCCCGTGCCGGAGGAGGCGAAAGGGAAGGCGGGCGCGAACGCCGGAGGCCTCGCGCTGGTGCTCCCGAAACTGGAACTCGACGGCATCGACGTTCGAACGCGCGATCTCTACGGCGGGGGTCTCGATCTTCGCCGGATCCACGGCGTCGCGGAGATCGGCGGCACCCTGCAGGCGCCGCGACACGTGCGCGTCGACGCCACCGTCGACAGCCTCTACTGGAAGGCGTCCGCCCGCGACCCGATGCGGGCCCTCCCGTCGCCGCTGCGGGCGGAGATCGAAATGAAGGGATCGGGCGGGACGAGCGCGCCGCGGCTCGACGTCACGGATGGGACCGTCCTCCTCGGCCCGTTGAAGAGCGAACTCAGCGGCGCGATCGCGCTTCCCGTGGGCGAGACGCCGATGCGCCTCGACCTCCAGATCGAGGGCGCGCCGCAGGAAATTCGCTCGAGCGACGCCGCCTTCCGCGCGTTCGCGGCGATGTCGCCCGCCGCGTGGTCGACGAAGGCCTCGTGGAAGATCAAGATCGCGGGCACGCCGGAGGCGCCGGTGCAAACGGGGCGCCTTTCGATGAAGCCGATCCTCGTGGAGTCGGGGGAGAACAAGTTCTCCCTCGATCAACTCGCCGCGGACTGGAGCGTGACCCCCGACCAGCGCTTCGCCGCGAAGGCGGCCGGCGGCGGCTCGGGCCTCGCGCTCCGCCTCGACGCGAAGGGCTCCACGCTCCCGGGCGGTGAGTCGAACGGAACGTTCGAACTCGACGCGCCGGCCGCGCGCCTGAACGGTCTCGCGCCGAACACGCCGACGTGGAAGAGCGGCATGCTCGCCGTGCGCGCGCTCTTCGTGAGCCGCGCGCCCACGCCCCCGGACGTCCGCTGGACGGTCACGGGGCGCGATCTGAGCGGCACGGCCCCGGGCGTTCAGCCGCCGATCCGCCGACTTCAGTTCAATCTCGCGGGCGACGCCGCGCGCGTCGAGGTGAAGTCGATGAACGCCATCGTCGGTTCCACGACGGCCGACGTCACCGGCGCCGTCACGATG
>DASTSZ010000262.1:0-12016 GCA_035760425.1 Candidatus Eiseniibacteriota bacterium
GGTGGAGCCGGTTCCGCTCGCCGCCCGAGAGATCCTTCACCTTCTTCTGCTGGTCGGGGCCCTTGAAGTTGAACGACGCGGCGTAGGCGCGCGAGTTCACCTCGCGCTTGCCCACCATGACCACCTCGTTCCCGCCGTCCGAGATCTCCTCCCAGACCGTGCGGTCCCCGTCGAGCGCGTCGCGCGACTGGTCGACGTACGCGATCTTCACCGTGTCGCCGAGGCGGAGCGTGCCCGAGTCCTGCTTCTCGTGTCCCGCGATGAGACGGAAGAGCGTCGTCTTGCCGGCTCCGTTCGGACCGATGACGCCGATGATGCCGCCGGGCGGGAGATTGAAGGAGAGGTTGTCGATCAAGATGCGATCGTCGTATCCCTTCACCAAATCCTTCGCTTCGACCACGAGTCCGCCGAGGCGGGGCCCCGCGGGAATCGTGATCTCGGTCGTGTCCTGGCGCTTCTCGCGATCCTCCGCCAACAGCCGCTCGTAGGCGGCCACGCGCGCCTTGCTCTTCGCCTGCCGCGCGCGCGGAGACATGCGGACCCACTCCAATTCGCGGGCCAGCGTCCGCTGGCGCGCCGACTCCTGCTTCTCTTCGAGCGCGAGGCGGTTCTGCTTCTGCTCGAGCCACGAGGAGTAGTTCCCCTCCCACGGAATGCCCTGGCCGCGGTCGAGTTCGAGGATCCAGCCGGCCACGTTGTCGAGGAAGTAGCGATCGTGGGTGACCGCGACGACGGTGCCGGGATATTCCTGGAGGAACCGCTCGAGCCACGCCACCGACTCGGCGTCGAGATGGTTGGTCGGTTCGTCGAGGAGGAGCATCTCGGGACGGGAGAGCAGCAGCCGGCAGAGCGCCACGCGCCGGCGCTCGCCGCCCGAGAGCTTCGTGACGTCGGCGTCGGGGGCGGGGACGCGAAGCGCGTCCATCGCGATCTCCACCGTGCGGTCGAGCTCCCAGGCGTTCTTCGCCTCGATCTCGGCCATGACCTTCCCCTGCTCCTCCATGACCTTCTCCATCTCGTCGGCGTCGAGCGGCTCGCCCAACTTGAGATTGAGTTCATTGAAGCGGTCGAGGAGCGCCTTCGTCTCGGCCACGCCGTCCATGATGTTGCCGAGGACGTCCTTCGCGGGATCGAGCTGGGGCTCCTGGGGAAGGAAACCGACCTTCAGTCCCTTCGCGGGCCTCGCCTCGCCGGAGGTCGGCTCGTCGACGCCGGCCATGATCCGGAGGAGGGAACTCTTGCCCGAGCCGTTCAAGCCGAGGACGCCGATCTTCGCGCCCGGGTAGAACGAGAGGGAGATATCCTTCAGCACCTCGCGCTGCGGCGGGTGCACTTTGCCGACGCGGTACATCGTATAAATGAACTGTGGAGCCATCGCTCGAACGACCTCGATCGGTTGGTGTCTAGGGGGCGCGTGGGAAGGCGCGTGCGTTACGGCCGTGCGCGGTTGAATCCACAGTATATACTGAACGGCCACGGCGAGCCAGGGCACCGGCCCGCCGACACTCGCGACCGGAGGCACCCATGAGCGGCACGAAAATCACGATTCGAAACAACGGCTCGATCCGCGTGGAAGGCGACTTCACGATCTTCGATCAGGACGGGCGCGCGTTCGACCTGAGCGGCCGGACCCAGATCTCCCTCTGCCGCTGCGGCCACTCGTCCAACAAGCCGTTCTGCGACAGCGCCCACAAGGAGTGCGGCTTCGAGTCGACCGTCGAAGCCCGCGTCCTTCCGCCTCCCGCGCCGAAGCCCGCCTAGCGGCCGGCGCCTACGGCGCCCCCCGCCACCAGGAGCGCGACGACTCCAAAGGCGATCAGGACCGCGCCCGAGATCCGGTTGACCCACGCGAGCCCGCCCGTCGTGAAGCGGGCGCGCAGGAGCGAAACCGACCCCGAGAGCGCGAACCACCAAGCGGCCGATCCGCCGAAGACGCCCGCGACGAGCGCGACCGCCGCCGCGGGCCCGTGCGCGCGGCTTCCGAGGCCGAGCCCCGCGAAGACCGCGACGAAGGAGAGGATCGTCATCGGGTTCGTCACGGTGAGGAGAAAGGTCGACGCCCAGGCCGACCAGAGCGAAGGGGCCGCGCCCGCCGCAGCCGCCGCGCCGAGTTCGGGCGGCCGGGCCCGCATCGTTCGCCACCCGATCCAGAGCAGGAACGCGCCGCCGCCCCACGCCATCGGCGCGCGCGCCTTCACCAGAAGCTCCGAGACGATCGTGAGTCCGAAGGCGGCCACGCAGCCGTAGAGCGCGTCGGCCGTCGCGGCCCCCAGTCCCGACGCGAAGCCCGACGCGCGGCTCTCCGAAAGGGTCCGCCGGATGCAGAGGATCCCGATCGGGCCGACCGGCGCGGCGATCGAGAACCCGAGCAGAAGTCCTTGTCCGAAAAGGGCCAAGTCCATCGCGGCAGGATACCCCGGCGCCCCCCGATCGCCAATCCCACCCCCTAGCGGCGGCCCCCCCGCGGGAGTATCCTAATCGGCTGCGACTCCCCTCGCCGCGCCGACTCCCCTGGGGGCGCGGCGGCTCGAACCGGAGGTACCCCTTGCACGTGGCACAGCCTGAGACCGGCGCTCGAACCCGAATCGTCCATGCGGCGCGAAACCCGAAGGGTCGCGCCCTTACGGCTGAAGATCTCTGGAAGATGGATCGGGTCGGCGCGCCGGCCCCCTCGCCCGACGGCTCGTTCGTCCTCGTGCCCGTGACCTCCTACGACGTCGAGCAGAACAAGGGTCGGACCCGGCTCTGGCACGTCCCGACGGACGGCGGGCCGATGCGCGCGCTCACGAGCGCGGACGCCTCCGTTTCCGAGCCGCGGATTTCGCCCGACGGCGCGAGCGTTCTCTTCACGCGCGCCTCCGGCGAGGAGAAGTCGCAGGTGATGCTGCTCCGCCTCGACGGCGGCGAGGCGGAGCGCCTCACCGATCTCCCCATGGGCGCGACCGATCCGCGGTGGTTCGCGGACGGCACGCGGATCGCGTTCGTCTCGATGCTCCTCGCCGACGCGCCGACCGCCGCCGGGACGAAGGAACTGCTCGAGAAGCGCGCGAAGGACCCCGTGAAGGCCCACGTCACCGAGGACCGGCTCTACCGCTACTGGGATCGCTGGCTCACCGCCGGCGAGCGGCCGCACCTCTTCGTGCTCGACCTGAAGACGCGCGCCCTCGTCGACCTGACGCCGAAGGGGACGGGGTGGTTCGAGCTGATGGAGCCGACGGGCCAGTACGACATCTCGCCCGACGGCCGCGAGATCGCCTTCGTCGCCGACTCGAGCGAGCCGCCGCATTCGACGCTTCGCTGGGCGCTCTACACCGTGCCGACCGACGGCTCGGGCGGCGTTCGCTGCCTCACGCCGCCGGGGCAGGCGCCCGATCCCTCCGACGCCTACCGCCCGCGCTACAGCCCGGACGGCGCGTCGCTCCTCTACGGCATCCAGCGCGATCCCTACTTCTACGCCGACCGCATCCGCCTCGTCCGCCTCGACCGGAAGAGCGGCGTCCACACCGTCCTCACCGAATCGTGGGACCGCTCGCCCTCGTCGTGGGAGTACGGCCCGGACGGCACCCTCTTCCTCGAGGTCGAGGACGAAGGGGCGCCGCGCCTCTTCGCGTTCGGCAAGGGCGACGCCGAACCGCGCCGCCTGACGCGTGAAGGTTCCGTCTCGGGTCTCGCCGCGGGGCGGGACGGGAGGCTCTACTTCACGCACCAGACCATCTCCGCGCCGGCGAACGTGGCGATCTGCCGCGCCGACGGTTCCGACCTTCGCCCGCTCACCCGCTTCAACGAGACGCTGCTGAACGAGATCGCGCTCGGCGAAGTGCGCGAGATGATCTACACGGGCGCGGGCGGCGACGCCGTGCAGATGTACGTGGTCCTCCCGCCGGGCTACGACGCCTCGAAGCGCTGGCCGCTCCTTCAGATCATCCACGGCGGGCCGCACGGCATCACCGCCGACAGTTTCCACTTCCGCTGGAATCTCCAAGCGTTCGCCGCCCCCGGCTACGTCGTCGCCGCCGTGAACTTCCACGGCTCCACGTCGTGGGGGCAGGACTTCGCCGCGTCGATCCTCGGGCGCCAGGCCGACAAGCCCTACGCCGACATCGAACGAGCGACCGACCTCCTGATCGAGGCGGGCATCGCCGATCCGGCGCGCATGGCGATCGGGGGCGGCTCCTACGGCGGGTACATGGTCTGCTGGATCGCCTCGCAGACGAGCCGCTATCGCTGCGCGGTCAATCACGCCGGCGTATTCGATCTCCTGGCCGAGTACGGCAGCGACGTGACGCAGGGGCGGAGCAAGGCGTACGGCGGGGAGCCGTGGGACGACATCGAAGCGATCGATCGAAACAATCCCGCGCGCTTCACGAAGGGGCTCACGACGCCGATGCTCATCATCCACGGCGAGCGCGATTACCGCGTGCCGCACAACCAGGCGCTCGCGGTCTACAACATCTACAAGGCGAAGGGCGCCGAGGCCCGGCTCCTCTTCTTCCCCGACGAGAACCACTGGATCCTGAAGCCGAAGAATTCGCTGCTCTGGAACCGCGAAGTCCACGACTGGTTCCGCCGCCACCTCGAGACGCGCGCGGGCTGATCGTGCGCTGGTCGTGGCGCATCGCCACCGTCGCGGGGATCCCGATTCGGGTCCACGTGACGTTCGGGCTCCTCCTCGTCTTCATCTTCGGCGTCCACCTGGCCGGCGGGCGCGATGTCGTCGTCGCCCTCGAAGGCGTCGGACTGGTCCTCGCCGTCTTCGCCTGCGTCGTGCTCCACGAATTCGGCCACGCGCTCACCGCCCGCCGCTACGGGGTGAAGACCCGCGACATCACGATCCTCCCGATCGGAGGCGTGGCGGCCCTCGAACGGATCCCCGAGAAGCCGTTCCAGGAGATCGTCGTCGCGCTGGCCGGGCCCGCCGTGAATCTCGCCATCGCCTGCGTCCTCCTCATCCCGTTCTCGAGCGCGGTGCGGGGCCTCGACGACCCCGCCGGCATCGCGCGCGTGATGCAGGGGCATTTCTGGTCCGAACTCTTCGCGATCAACGTCTTCCTCGCCGTTTTCAACCTGGTCCCGGCGTTTCCCATGGACGGCGGCCGCGTGCTCCGCGCGCTGCTCGCCACGCGTCTCGACTACGTGCGCGCCACGCGCGTCGCGGCGACCGTGGGGCAGGGGATCGCGTTTCTCTTCGGCCTCATCGGGCTCTTCGGAAACCCGATGCTCCTCTTCGTGGCGCTCTTCGTCTTCATCGGCGCGGGCCAGGAGGCGGCGGCCGTTCAGATGCGCTCCGCGTTCGACGGCGTCCCGGTCGCGCGCGCCATGGTGCGCGAATTCCACGCGCTCCGCGAGAGCGCCCCGCTCTCGCAGGCGGTCGAACTCCTCCTCGCGGGGAGCCAGCAGGACTTCCCGGTGCTCGAGGACGGGCCGGAGGCGAAACCGGTGGGCGTGCTCATGCGCGCCGATCTCCTCACCGCGCTGGCGGGGGGGGACACGAGCCGCCCGATCCGCGACGTCCTGAAGCGCACCTGCGGCACGGCCCATCCGCTCGAGCTGCTCGAGGCGGTCTTTCGCCGGATGGAAGCGAGCGGCTGTCAGGCGATGCCGGTGGTGGACGACGCGGGGCGCGTAGTGGGGCTTCTGACGCTGGAGAACGTGGGAGAGTTGGCGGCGGTGCACGCCGCGCTCAAGCGCTCGGCGCCCCGCTGACCGGCGACGGGCCGCGGACGAATCAGAAGCGCGTCAGTTCGTCCGCGAACGCGTCCTCGCCGACCAGGCTCGAGAGGCTGTCGGTCCACGGCAGCTCGATCCAGAGCGCCGTCTCGCCGCTGGACGAGCGACCCGCCCCCGCGCGCCCGCCGTGGAGTTCGGCGAAGCGCTTCGCCAGGTGGAGGCCGAAGCCGAATCCGTGCTTGGCGCGCTCCTCGCCGCCCGCCGGCAGGACGTCGATCTCGAAGACATCCTCCGGACGAGACGCCGTGATGGCCGGTCCCTGATCGAGGACCGTGATCCGGACGTTCCCGTCCTCGAGCTTCGTGGCGATCGCGACGCGTCCCTTCGCGGGGGAGGACGCGATCGCGTTTCGGAGCAGTTGAACGACCGAGTGCCGCAGCTTCGCGGGGTCGAGGTGCTGGCTCGAGATCGACTCGTCGAGCGCGACGCCGATCGGAATTCCCTTCGCCGCGGCATGGCCGCGGACCGCCTCGACCGCCTCCTTCACGATGTCGTTCACGCGCGCGATCCGAAGTTCGAGCACGTACCGGCCGAGTTCGAGCCGCACGACGTCGAGCACGTCGTCGACCAGTCTCGCGAGCCGCTCGGCCTCCGAGCGAACGCGCCCGGAGAACTCCGCGCGCATGGCCGGGGCCATGCGGCCGTCGTTTTGATCGAGCACGTCGGCGTAGGCGACGATGGCCGTGAGCGGCGACTTCAATTCATGGCCCGCCGACTGGAGGAACGAGTCTTGGAAGGGACCCGCCACGCTCGGTTCGGAGTCGGCCGCTTCGACCAGCCCTTCGGACCGCGGCGCGGCGACATCGCCTCGCGACCGATCGATGACCGGCCCGATGTTGTCGGCGAAGAGGCGCGCGAGGTCGCGGTGCTCGGCGCGGAACGGCTCCGCCGTCGCCGCGCGCGCGATCTGAAGCACGCCGATGCAGACCTTCTCCGCGATCACCGGGACGAGGATCATCGACCCGATGCCGGGATTCGCGGCCAAGTGCTCGGTGAAGGGGGAGCCCGCGTCGGGCGCCGGCACGAGCACCGACTGCCTCCGACGGGCGCAGACCCCGACGGGACCTTCGCCGTACGGCGCATCGGGAGGCGTCCGGCGGGCGGTGAGCCCGAACGACGCCGCGCAACGGAGGCTCTTCGTTTCCTTCGAGAGCAGGAAGATGTCGACTTCGTGCGCGTGAAGCGTGCTTCCGATGCGCCGCACGGTGATGTCGAGAATCGTCTGGAGCGGAAGCCGCATGTGAAGGCTGTTGTCGAGTTGGAAGAGCGACGTCAATTCCGAGAGCCGGCTCTTCGACTGCTCGAGTTCCAGCTGCTCGACGAGCAGGCGCCGGCGGATCGCGTTCAATTGCATCACGCGTTGAACGAGCGTGAGCGAGAAGATGAGGGTGAGCCCGAGGAGCCCGGCGACGATGCCGAAGCCGCCGCCCGACTCGAACGCCGCGTCGAGCAGGCCCGCCTTGACCATCGCCATGAGCAGGACCGGAATCGTCGCGCTCAACGCGAGGATGAGGAGAATCGAGAGTCCGATGAGCCACCAGACTCGGGATTCGAGCTGGGCTTGGATCTGTTCGGTCGGTCGCGCGGCCATGGTCGGGTCCCCCGGTGAGCCGTCGCCGCGGGCGCGGCGGGCACACCGCAAGTATCGGCATGGGGCGCACCGACCTATAGCCCCCTAAGAGGGGCGGGGGTACCCCCTTTCCCTCTGGGAGCGAAGGGGTTAGAGTGTCATGCCTATGAGCGTCCTGAAGAGCCATCTCAAGACGTCGAGCGAGGAGTTCCGCCGCAACAAGACGCACCACGAGGGGCTGGCCGCGGAGCTGCGCCGGCGCCTCGACGTGGTTCGCGCGGGCGGATCGGAGCAGGCCGTCGCTCTCCACCGGGGACGGGGGAAGATGCTCCCGCGGGAGCGGATCGAGCGGCTCCTCGATCCCGAAACGCCGTTCCTCGAACTCTCCGCGCTCGCGGCGGGCGGGCTCTACAACGACGAGGTGCCTTCCGGCGGCATCGTGACCGGCATCGGCCGCGTGATGGGGCGCGAGTGCGTCATCGTCGCGAACGACGCGACCGTGAAGGGCGGCACCTACTACCCGACCACCATCAAGAAACATATCCGCGCGCAGGAGATCGCGCTCGAGAATCGGATGCCGGCGATCTACCTCGTCGACTCCGGCGGCGTCTTCCTGCCGATGCAGGCCGAGGTCTTCCCGGACAAGGAGCACTTCGGCCGGATCTTCTACAACCAGGCGATCATGTCGGCGCAGGCGATTCCGCAGGTCGCGGCCGTGCTCGGCATGTGCACGGCCGGCGGCGCCTACGTGCCCGCCATGTCCGACGAGAACGTCATCGTGCGCGGCACCGGCACGATCTACCTCGCCGGTCCGCCGCTCGTGAAGGCCGCGACGGGGGAGGAAGTCTCGCCCGAGGATCTGGGCGGCGCGGAGGTCCACTCGCGCGTGAGCGGCGTCACCGATCACATGGCCGCGAACGAGGAGGAGGCGCTCGCGACGGTTCGCGACATCGTGGAGCGGCTCGGGACGGTGAAGCGCGTGACCCTCGACCTGGCCGAGCCCGAGGAACCGCTCTACCCCGCCGAGGAGCTCTACGGCGTCCTCCCGACCGACACGAAGCAGCCCTACGACGTGCGCGAGGTCATCGCGCGCCTGGTGGACGGCAGCCGCTTCCACGAGTTCAAGTCGGAGTACGGCGTGACGCTCGTCTGCGGCTTCGCGCGCTGGATGGGCTATCCGGTCGGCATCGTCGCGAACAACGGGGTTCTCTTCAGCGAGAGCGCGCTCAAGGGCGCGCACTTCGTCCAGCTCTGCTCGCAGCGGCAGATCCCGCTCCTCTTCCTCCAGAACATCACCGGCTTCATGGTCGGGAAGCGCTACGAGTCGGGCGGCATCGCGAAGGACGGCGCCAAGATGGTGCAGGCCGTCGCGACGGCGGAGGTGCCGCGCATCACGCTCCTCATCGGCGCCTCGCACGGGGCGGGGAACTACGCCATGTGCGGCCGCGGCTACCGGCCGCGCTTCCTGCTGACGTGGCCCAACTCCCGCATTTCGGTCATGGGCGCCGAGCAGGCCGCGTCGGTCCTCGTGCAGGTGAAGCGGGATCAGCTGGCGCGCGACGGCAAGGAACTCTCGCACGCGGAGGCGGAGGCGATCGCGAAGCCGGTGCTGGAGAAGTACGAGCGGGAGGGGAGCCCCTACTTCGCCACGTCGCACCTCTGGGACGACGGCATCGTCGACCCGGCCGAGACGCGCGCCGCCGTGGCGCTCGCGCTCTCGGCGTCGCTGAACGCGCCGGTGACGCGAGGGCCCTCGCCCGTCTATCGGATGTAGCGTCCCGTCCCATCGCCGCAAGGAGTCCGATGAGTCCGACCCCCTTCACCCGCATTCGCCTGGAACGCGACGGGGCCGTCGCGCGCCTCACCCTCGCGCGCCCCGACGTTCGAAACGCCTTCGACGAGGTGTTGATCGGCGAATTGATCGACGCCTGCACGAGGCTCCGCACGGAGGCCTCGTCGGCCGGCGCCGACGCGCCGCGGGCCGTCGTCCTCACCGGCGAAGGGAGCGCCTTCTGCGCCGGCGCCGACATGAACTGGATGAAGCGGAGCGTCACCTTCACGCGCGAGGAGAACGAGGGGGACGCCCGGCGGTTCGCGGGCATGCTCCGCGGTCTCGATGAACTGCCCATCCCGACGATCGCGCGCGTGAACGGCGCCTGCCTCGGCGGCGGCATGGGACTCATCTCCTGCTGCGACATGGTCGTCGCGGTCGAAGGCGCCGACTTCGGATTCACGGAGGTCCGGCTCGGCATCGCGCCGGCGGTCATCTCCACGTTCGTGCTGCCGAAGATCGGCGCGGCGGCGGCGCGCCGCTACTTCCTCACCGGAGAGATCTTCAAGGGGCCGGTCGCGCGGGATCTCGGGCTCGTCCATGAACTCGCCGCCGACGAGGCGGCCTTGGACGCCGCCGTGGGCCGGCTGGTCGAGGCGCTCCGCGGAAACGGGCCGCACGCCGTCGCCGCCGCGAAGCGGCTCGTTCGCGAAGGGCTCGCCCTCTCGCGCGACGAATCGATCGAACAGACCGCGCGAACGATCGCCGGGCTCCGGGCTTCTCCGGAAGGACAGGAGGGACTCGGGGCGTTCCTCGAGAAGCGCCGCCCCTCCTGGAAGAAGTGACCGCCGCGCGATCCGATCTCGCGCGGAAGGCCCCGCCCCGCGCCTTCCGAAAAGTCCTCGTGGCGAACCGCGCCGAGATCGCGGTCCGCGTCTGCCGCACCCTCCGGGAGATGAAGATCGCTTCCGTGGCGGTCTACTCCGAAGCCGACCGGGGCGCGCTCCATACGCGCGCCGCCGACGAGGCGGTCCTGATCGGCCCGCCCGCGCCGGCCGATTCGTACCTCAATATCCCCGCGATTCTGGAGGCCGCGCGCGCCACGGGCGCCGAGGCGATCCATCCCGGCTACGGATTCCTGTCGCAGAGCGCGGCCTTCGCGCGCGCCTGCGCCGAAGCGGGCGTCGTCTTCATCGGCCCCTCGGCGGAGAGCATGGAGCTCCTCGGCGACAAGGCGTCGTCGCGTCGCGCCGCGGAGCGTTCGGGCGTGCCGACCATTCCCGGCGTCGAGGGCGTCGCGCGCGCGGAGGACGCCGTGCGCGAGGCGAAGGCGATCGGATATCCCGTGCTGCTGAAGGCGGTCGGCGGCGGCGGCGGGCGCGGCATGCGCCGGGCCGGCGACGAGGCGGAACTCCGCGCGGCGTTCGACTCCGCGCGGCGCGAAGCGGCGGCGGCGTTCGGCGACGACCGGCTCTTCCTCGAGAAACTGGTCCACCCGGCGCGCCACGTCGAGATCCAGATCCTCGGCGACGGCCGCGACGCCATCGCGATCGGGGAGCGGGAGTGCAGCCTCCAGCGCCGCTATCAGAAGATCCTCGAGGAGTCGCCCTGCTCGGCGCTTTCGGAGGCGACGCGCGCGGCGATGGAAACCGCCGCGACGGCGCTGGCGCGAGAGGCGCGCTACGCGGGCGCCGCCACGGTCGAGTTCCTGCTCGGCTCGGACGGCGCGTTCTACTTCCTCGAGGTGAACACGCGCCTCCAGGTGGAGCACCCGGTGACGGAGATGCGATCGGGGCTCGACCTCGTGCGCGCGCAGATCGAGATCGCGGCCGGCGGCCCGTTGCCGGCGAAGCCGCGCCTCCATGGGCACGCCATCGAGGCGCGGCTGAACGCCGAGGATCCCTATCACGGCTACCTGCCGCAGACCGGAAACGTCCTCCTGCTCGCGTGGCCCGGCGGGGAGGGCGTGCGCGTCGACGCGGGAATCCGCCAGGGCCAGGCGGTTCATGCGCACTACGACTCGCTCCTCGCGAAGATCATCGCGCACGGCACGGATCGGGAGGAGGCGCGCCGGCGACTCATCGCGGCGCTCGAGTCGCTCGCGCTCCTCGGCGTCGCGACGAACCAGGCCTTCCTCCTCGAACTTCTCGAGGACCGCGCCTTCGCGACCGGCGAGACCTTCACGCACACGCTCGAGTCGCGCGAGTGGCCGGGGCCGGCCGCTCTCCCCGGCGAGCCGCTCCTCGCGGCGGCGGTGGCGCTTCACGCGCCCGCCGGCGCCACGAACGGCGGGCGCGACGACGCCGACCGCTTCTCGCCTTGGCTCCGGCTCGGGGCGTGGGGCCGGAGCGCGGGCGGGCCGACGGGGCGCGAGGGAGGGGGCGCGTGAGCCGGCGCATGATCGTCCACTGGGGCGGCGCGCGCGTCGAGTCGACCGTCGCGGTCCGGGCCGGAACGGTGGCGGTGACGCGCGACGGCGTCGCGGCCGAGGCGCTCTACCACCGCGACGGCGCGTGGATCACGCTCACGATCGGCGGCGCGACCTGTCGCGCGGCGGTGGCGAAGGACGCCCGCGGCCTCTGGGTCGCCTGCCGCGGCCGCACCTGGCTCCTCGTTCCGGAAGGGCGCGAGGGGATGGCCCGCGGCGCGGCCGACGCGCCCGACGAGATTCGCGCGCCCATGACCGGACGCGTGGTCGCGGTCGTGGCGCGGGCCGGGTCGAAGGCGCAGGAAGGGGATCTTCTCCTCACGATCGAAGCGATGAAGATGGAGTTCAAGCTGACCGCCCCCGAGGACGGCACCGTGCTCGAGGTGGCGTGCGCCGAGGGGGATCGCGTGGAGCTGGGCCAGCTTCTCGTGAGGCTCAAGCCCGCGGCGGGCGAGGGCGCGGCGTCGTGAACGTCCGCATCGTCGAGGTCGGGCCGCGCGACGGCCTCCAGAACGAGACG
>DASTSZ010000263.1:0-4450 GCA_035760425.1 Candidatus Eiseniibacteriota bacterium
CTGCGTCCCCCGGCGAATGGACGACGTCCCGCGATGAGGGCCCGCGCGCGTGCCTGACCTGCGAGTGCTCGGCGCGATCGGGAATACCCCGCTTGTCGAACTCCGCCGCGTCGTGCCCGACGGCTGCGCGCGCATCGTCGCGAAGTTGGAGTCGGCGAACCCCACCGGCAGCATGAAGGACCGCATGGCCCGCGCGATGATCGAGCGCGCCGAGGCCGACGGGCGGCTCCCGGTCGGCGGCACCGTGGTCGAATACACCGCCGGCACGACCGGCATCTCCCTCGCCTTCGTCGCCACCGCGCTCGGGTACAAGTCGCACTTCGTCTTCTCCGATGCGTTTAGCGAGGAGAAGCGACTGGCCATGCAGGCATACGGCGCCGTTCTGACCGACGTGCCGAGCGAGGGCCGGAAGATCACCGAGGGATTGATCAAGGCGTTGATCGAGAAGGCGGGCGAGATCAGCCGCGAGCCGGGATGTTGGTGGGCGGACCAGCTGAACAATCCGGACGGCGAGGCCGGCTATCACTCGCTGGGCGAGGAGTTGTGGCGGCAGACCGGCGGCTGGGTCGATGCGCTGGTGCATGTCGTGAGCACCGCGCACTCCATCCACGGCGCGGCCGCCGCGCTTCGGCGACATACTCCGAAGTTGAAGGTCTTCGCGGTGGAGCCCGCCGAATCCGCCGTACTTTCCGGCGGCCCGACGGGATCGCATCGGATCGAGGGGATCGGAATCGGGTTCGTGCCGCCGCTCTGGCGCCCGGCGGAGGTCGACGAGATCCTCACCGTGAGCACGGCGGAGGCGAAGGCGATGGCCCGACGCCTGGCGCGGGAGGAAGCGATCTTCGCCGGGGTTTCGACCGGCGCGAACGTCGTGGCGGCGATCCGCGTCGCGGAACGGCTCGGGCCCGACGCCATCGTGGCGACGATCGTCGTGGACTCGGGGCTTCGGTATTTGAGCACGGACGTGTTTCGGGGTTAGCGAACCACGAGGACGGAGACACTCATGGCCATTCGAATCGTTCGACTCGGAAGTGATCGCCTGCCCAACGAAGGCGTGCGGATCGGAACCGTCCGACGTCCGCCGCGCGGCGTTCCCAAATCGGAGTTCGCGTCGGGCAACTGGTACGACGTCTGGTTCCCCGCCCTGTCGCCTTCGCCGGAGACGGTGAAGTTGGGGCTGAACGTAGAGAGCGACCGGGAGTGGGCGACCTTCGTGAAGCGGTTCCGGGCCGAGATGGCGCAACCCGAACCGAGCCGCGTGCTCGATCTACTCGCGACGCTTTCGCGAGGGGCGGCTTTCTCGGTGGGGTGCTACTGCGAGAACGAGGCCCGCTGCCACCGGTCAGTGCTGCGGGAGTTGCTTCGAGAGCGCGGGGCGGAGATTCGATGACGCCGCGGCGTGGGAGCGGGTGGTTCGAGAAGGAATCGTTCTGGCGGGATCTCTACCCCTTTATGTTTTCCGATGCCAAATTCTCGAGCGGGATCCCTGAAACTGCGGCCCTTCTTCGCCTCGCCAGACCGAAAGGCAAGTCGGTGCTCGACCTCTGCTGTGGACCGGGTCGGCACGCGACGGCCCTCGCGAAGCGCGGTTATCGCGTCACCGGCGTCGACCGAAGCCGATTCCTGCTCTCGAAGGCGCGACGCCGTGCGCGCGGCGCCAAGGCGAAGATCGAGTGGGTCGGCGCCGACATGCGCGAGTTCGTTCGGCCCGGCGCGTTCGATTTCGCCCTGAACATGTTCACGTCGTTCGGCTACTTCGAGCACAAGCGAGAGGACACGCGCGTGCTGCGAAACATGCGCGAAAGCCTCAAGCCCGGCGGCGTCTGCCTGATCGACGTGATGGGCAAGGAAGGCCTCGCTCGGAAGTTCGCGCCAAGCGTCGTCACCGACGGACCCGACGGCGCAACTCTCATCCAGCGCCACACGGTCCTCGACGATTGGACCCGACTCCGGAACGAATGGATCCTGATCCGCCGCGGGCGCACGAAGACCTATCGGTTCGAACTCACGATCTACTCGGGCCAGGAACTACGGGATCGGATGGAAGCCGCGGGCTTCGTGGGGGTGAAGTTGTACGGTGGCCTCGAGGGCGAACCGTACGGGCTCGAGTCGAGTCGGCTGGTCGCCGTCGGTCGGCGCCCGCGCGCGGGGGCGCGTGCGAAGGTCGGAGCCGGCACCAGAGGCTGAACCGATATAACCGACCTGCAAACGCACATGCCGAGTGTGCGAGCAACTCGCAACGTGGGGGAAAACACAGACGGGCGCCCGCAGTTCGAGGCGCCCGTCGTGGATTCGACTTCAGAGATTCGAGCGGCTCGCCGCGCTACGGGCTCGCCGGCGCCGGGACGACGGTGTTCGAATCCCACGCGTCTCGGATGTAGAGCCATTTCCCGCCGACTCGCTTCGACACGGAGAAGTACCAACCCGAGTCCACGACCTTGCCGTCCTTGTCCTTCACGGCCCAGGAACCCGACGACCACCCCATGTCTCCGGCCACTCCGCCTTCGGGCTTCGCATCGAGCGTCATCGTGAGCCCGCTCTTCCCGAACGCCTCCATGTCCTTCGTGAAGTACGCGTGAATCGCCGCGCGCCCACGCACGGCCGCGGCTCCCGCCGGAAAGACCTCCGCATTCTCGTCGTAGAGCGCGACTACTTCGTCCACCTTGCCGGCGTTATAGGCCTTCGCCCACGCCTCGTCCGCGGCGTGGACCGCGGCCACAGTGGAGGGCTCTTTCGCATGGGCGAACGAGAGGGCGCCGAGGGCAAGCACCGCCGCGAAACTGCCTCCGAGAAACCAGTTCTTGATCATTTCGGTCCTCCTAATGGGTCCAGCGAGCAAGGTCCACGCGAGCGACGCAATTCATAGGGTAGTGGAGGCGGCACCCGGACTCGAACTGGGAAATGAATGCCGTGAGCCGTTCTGAACCTATTTTGCGCGTTATAGCCAAAGGGCGAGGACGGGCGCGACCGTGCAATCCACGACCGTATCGCACGAAACGCACCATGCGCGGGAGGGACCATGTCGGCGGTGTGGAATCGATCGAACATTGCTCGAATGCTTTCAGCGTTGGTGCTCGCGCTTGCTGTCCCGGCGTCGGCGCAGTTGGTCCCGCTAGAGGACCTTCGCCAGACCTTCACAAAGGCGACCTACAGGGGCGTCACCGTGACGAGACAGCACTACCCCTCGCCTTTCCAGAGTTGGGAAGACACCAACAACTCGACGGCCGAGAAGTATGAGCTGTGTGAGAATCCGCCTCCCGACTCATGCCTCGTCGGCTCCTGCCACGCCACGGCCTATCAGAACTCACAGTTCCTTCCAGGCGGCATCCAATTCTCCGGATTCACCGGCGCGGGGTGGGGTATTCCGGAAGGCGATGCCGATTGGAGTTTTCAATCGACCGCCGCGTTCTTATTCCGAGTCGACACCACATTCGACTGTAACTTCTTCGTCAACGTCGATCCGGGCGAATGGCCGTTCGGCAGCGGGGGCGGCGTCTACCTGGCCGCCGCCGAGATCGCCGGGCCCAGAATCGAGGAGATCACCTCGGGCTCCGCCTCCATCCAGAGACGATTGGGTCCCGGCACCTACTACATCGAGGGGTGGACCAGTGGAAATGGCAACTTGGAGTCCTTCCAAGGTGCGGCCTACTTCGGCCAGTTTGTCGTTCAGCAAGTGCAACAGCCGATCATCACGACTCAGCCCCCCGACCTGACCACCGGGCCTGGTGGCACGATCATCTGCCCAATCCAGACTTCCGGCCCCCAGCCGACGTACGTCTATCAGTGGCGGAGGAACCACACTCCGCTGACCGACGATGGACACTTCACCGGAACGACGACCGCGACTCTGGGGATCAGCAATGCGGTGCCTGCCGATGAGGGCGACTACGATGTCGTGGTAACAGGTCCGGATCCCGCAACCGGCGTGACCGTGTCGGAGCCCAGTCGCCTCGCCCATTTCCACGTCCTCACGACCACCGGCGTGGGTGAGGAGCCCGCGAATCCAGTCCCCTTCGCCACGGTGCGGGCGCCCGCGCCGAACCCATTCCGCTTGTCGACGTCGGTTGGGTACGAGGTCGGTCCGGTTTCACGCCTCGTGGCGACCGTGTACAGCGTGTCCGGCACGAGGATCCGAGTCCTTGCCGACCGCACCGTGTCGGGGGTCGGTTCCGTCAACTGGGACGGCAGGCTCTCTTCGGGAGCACGCGCGCCGGCCGGCGTCTACTTCGTCCACGTCGACGTCGCGAGCGTTCATGAGACGAGGAAGATCGTGCTGCTGCAGTAGTATTACGGGACTGGTCACGAGAACGAGGCGGCCGGGGACGAGCGAGCGTTGGCGGGTGAAGGCCCGGGACTTCAGCGGGGACCAACTGCAGTCATGGAAGTTGGAGGCGGCACCGGGATTTGAACCCGGGAATAACGGTTTTGCAGACCGTCGCCTTAGCCACTT
>DASTSZ010000264.1:0-3435 GCA_035760425.1 Candidatus Eiseniibacteriota bacterium
CTCGGCGTCACGTCCTACCTGCCGCAGGAGGAGCGCCACTCCTTCTCCCGCGACTATTGGCTACGCGTGCTGACCCACATGATGGGCGGACGGGCGGCCGAGGAGATCGTGCTCAATCAGTTCACGACGGGCGCCTCCGACGACATCCGCCGCGCCACCGCCATCGCGCGCCGCATGGTCTGCGAGTGGGGCATGAGCGACAAGCTCGGCCCGCTCAGCTTCGGCCACAAGGACGAGTACGTCTTCCTGGGCCGTGAAATCACGCAGAGCCGCGACTACAGCGAGAAGACCGCCATCACGATCGACGAGGAGGTCCGCGGCCTGATCGACGGCGCCTACGCGAACGCGCGGAAGCTCTTGTCGGACAACGTGGCGAAACTCCACGTCATCGCGCTCGCGCTCCTGGAGCGCGAAGTGCTCGACGGCGAGGAGATCGAGAAGCTCCTCCGCGGCGAGAAGCTCGATCCGGTCCAGCCGCGCCACGGCTCCGACGACGAATCCAAGAAGTCCGCCGAGGCGCCCGCGTCGGGCGGCGCCGAGCGGGTCGCGCCGCCCCGGGTCGCACCGGCCGCGGAGAGCCCCGGCTTGGCCTGATGATCTTCACCCACCGCCACGGCTCGTGGGACTTCGGTCCGGGCGAGCGAGCGCGAGTGGTGGGGATTCTCAACGTCACTCCCGACTCCTTCTATGACGGCGGCCGCTACGCCGACGCCGGACGCGCCCTCGATCACGCCCTTCGCATGGCGGCCGAGGGCGCCGACGCGATCGACGTCGGCGGCCTGAGCACCCGGCCCGGCACGGCGCAAGCGCCGCCCGTCGGCGCCGACGAGGAGTGGCGGCGCCTCGAACCCATCCTCGCTTCGCTCGCCGGACGCCTCCGCGTTCCCATCTCGGTCGACACCTACCGCGCCTCCGTGGCCCGCCGCGCGCTCGACGCCGGCGCCGCCATGATCAACGACGTGAGCGGCCTCACGGCCGATCCCGAAATGGCTTCGGCCGTGGCCGGAGAGGGCGCGGGGCTCGTCCTCATGCACGCGCTCGGGGCGCCCGACGCCATGCACGCGCCGCGCGAGTACGACGACGTCGGGCTCGAGGTGCGGGACTTCCTGGCCGCGCGAATGGCCGCCGCCGTCGCGGCCGGCGTCCCGGTGGAACGGATCGCGCTCGACCCCGGCATCGGCTTCTCCAAACGCGCGGAACAGAGCGTCGAGGCGCTTCGCGCGCTTCCGCGCTTGACCGCGCTCGGCCGGCCGCTTTACATCGGGGTATCGCGCAAGTCGTTCCTGGGGCAGCTGACGGGCCGCCCGGTCGAGGAGCGGCTCGCCGCGAGCCTCGGCGCGACCGTCGCCGCCGTCGCCCTCGGCGCCCGCATCGTGCGCACGCACGACGTGGCCGCCACGCGCGATGCGCTCGCCGCCGCCGAGGCGATGCTTCATCCCGAGCCCCGTCACGAGGCGAGCCGCGCATGATCGACGTACGCCCCCAGCTCCTCCTCGACATCATCGACGTGCTGGTGGTGGCCTTCCTCTTCTACCGCCTCTTCGCGATGATCAAGGGGACCCGCGCGTCCCAGATGTTCGTGGGCCTCGTGGTCATCGTCTTCGCCTCGATCGTCGCGCAGTGGTTCCGCCTGAGCGCCCTCAACTGGATGATCGGGAGCCTGAAGACGGTCTGGGTCATTCTCTTCGTCATCCTCTTCCAACCCGAGCTCCGCGCGCTCCTCACCCACATCGGGCAGAACCGGCTCGTCCGCGCGCTCATCCGCGTGGAGGAGTACGGCGTCGTGAGCGAGGTGATCAAGGCCGTGGAGGAAATGAGCAAGGACCGCCGCGGCGCGCTCATCGTCTTCGAGCGCGACATGGGGCTTCGAAACTACGTGGAGACGGGGACGAAACTCGAGGCGAAGGTCTCGGCGGAACTCCTGGAGACGATCTTCACGCCCCACTCGCCGCTCCACGATGGCGCCTGCGTCATCCGAGGCGACGAGATCGTGGCCGCCGGCTGCATCCTGCCGTTGAGCCAGACGGAAGGCCTATCGCCGATCCTCGGGACGCGCCATCGCGCGGCGCTCGGATTGGCCGAGGAGACCGACGCCGCGGTGCTCATCGTGTCGGAGGAGACGGGCGCCATCTCGGTCGCGCACAAGGGCGACCTCAAGTGGAATTTGGACGAGGGGCAGTTGCGAAGCGAGCTCGCGGCGATCTTCAACGCGCGCCCCGAGGATACGCGCGACTCCGAGGAAGGAACCCAGCCCGCCTAGCGGGCCGCCGCCGCGGGGCCGAGCCGCCCGCGCACGTAGCCGTTCAAGTACGCCGCGTCGTAGACGACCTTCAAGAGCGGCACTCCCACCAGCGCCTCCACCACGCCGATCCGCCCGAGCCCGCGGCGCGCCTGTTGCGCGACGAAGAGAAGAACGCCCGCCGCGAGCACGACCCACGCCGCCGGAAACGCGAACCCCGCCAGCGCGAGCGCGAGGGCGATTCCGTACTTGGCCGCGATCGTCGCGTAGAACCACGCCTGCACGCGCGACTCGCCGTCGCCGAGGCCGAAGCGGCGATGCTGCCGGTAGAACGAGCGCAGATCCCCGCGCGGCCGCCAGCCGACGACGGCGCGCGGCGCGAAGGCGAAGCGGCAACCGGCCGCCTTCAGCGCGAGCGCGAAGGGGGTGTCCTCGTTGTGGGCGAGCGCTTCGTCGAAGCCGCCCGCTTTATCCCAAGCCGCGCGGCGAAAGGCGATGGAGCGGGTAGAGGGTAGGAAGCGCTCGAGATCCACCTCCGAAAGCCGCGGCGCCGAGACGACGCCCGCCGCGCGTTCGAAGGCGGTGGCGGCGATCGGGCGATAGAAGCCGGCGACGACGTCGACCGGACGGCGCGCCCCATCCTCCGCCGCGAACGGTTTCAGAATCTCCTCGAGCCAGGTCGGCTCGACTTCGACCCCGGCGTCGGTGCAGGCGATCAGTTCGTGGCGCGCGGCGCGGATGGCGGCGTTTCGTCCGACGGAGCGGTTCCCCGGCGTCTCGAGCACGCGAAGGCGAGGCTCTCGCGCGGCGTAGGCGCGAAGGCGGGTCAGCGTGTCGTCGGTGGAGGCGCCGTCGGCGACGACGATCTCGTCGGGCGGGCGCGTGCCGCGAAGCAGCGAATCGAGGAGCGCGTCGACGCTCCCCGATTCGTTGCGAACGGTGACGATGACCGTGGCGGCGAGCGGAGCGGATTCCACGGCGCGCGAGCCGGGCGCCTCGGCTACCAGCCGCCGGGGCGCGTCTCGCAGACGGCGTAGGGGCGGCGGCCCGCGTCCGGGTACTGGAAATATTGGAAGGCGTAGCGCTGCATGTCGTCGGCGGTGACCGCCTGCATCTTCGCCGGGAACGCGGCCACGTACTCGGCCGGCAGCCGGAAGAGTTCCGCGCGCGCGTACTGGAACGCGCGCCCCTGGTTC
>DASTSZ010000265.1:0-16260 GCA_035760425.1 Candidatus Eiseniibacteriota bacterium
CCGGCTCGTCGACGACGTCGATCGGATCCGGGAGCCACGCGTCCGCCGCTCCCGGCGATCCCACGTCGACCGAATCGGCGACTCCGCCCGCCGCGATGCTCGGCGGCGCCAGAAGAAGCGCGGCCAAGACCCAGCTCCATCGCCGTATTCTCCTATGCCGTCGCATGATAGCAGAGGGGTTCGCCTCCCACAATGTCGCGCCCCGGCGCGCGGGAAGCCCTGGACCCATGCCGAACCGACGCCGGCGACGCCCGCTCCAGAAGCGCGAGCGCGAGTGAACGCGGACGATTCGTCCGCCCGCCGCAAGTCGCGGCTGGCAGCGGTTTTTCGTGGCCTCTCCGGCGCGATTGCGATATAATGAGTCGCACGTTTTCCGCCGCCAAACTCCGGCCACGGAGGCTAGGCGGCGGCTGTCGCGACAACTTGGCGTTATCGGCTCGTGTGAGGCGACATGTTCGGTCCCGGACCCCGCGTTATCTGCGCTCTTCCGCGGAAGTGTCGGCGCCCCCACTCGCGTCCCGGACCCCGAACCCTGTAGTTCCCGGAGGATTCCCCGCATGCGACTTCGCTCCCCGCTCTTGCTATTCGTTTCGTGTCTGATGGCGGCGTCGTTCGGCTCCGCCTCGGCCGCGAACCAAGCGCCGGCCGGGTCAGGCGCGCCGGAGAACAACGCGCTCGTTCCGATGCAGGAAGTTCGAGAGCTTCCGGTCGGCGGCAACGCCGCCCGAACGCGCGGCGTCAATCGCGCCGCGGCCGTCGGGGAGACGGTCTACGTCTACAGCACGACGCTCGAAGGTCTTTCGAGCCCCGGCAACGAGGGCGGATGGACGCACAAAGACCTTTCGCTCCAGCCGACGGCCTGGCACATCGACTCGCTGCTCGCCTGCCCCGGCATGGGGAAGCAGTGGTGGTGCGGCCTCCGCGACTCGAGCTGGATCTACGATTCGAACCGCGCCGGCTACGACAACAACTGGGCGCAGTACCTCGAGAACAGCGTCGATCTCACGGGCATCCCGCTCGGCCAAGTGGTGACGCTCGGATTCCGGCATCGGTTCAACGCGGAGCCGGATTACGACTACGGCTTCGTGCAGGTGCTCGACCTCGACCAATCGTGGCAGCCGTTGGCCACCTTCACCGGGAAGGTGCCGAACGGCGCCGGTTGCGACACATTCACCGTGGTCATCCCCGACACCATTCGCGCGAAGTTCGATCCGGGCATTCCCGTTCCCTTCCGGTTCGCCTTCACCTCCGACGTCGGCTACTCGTCGGCCGACGGCCTCTACGACGGCGACGGCTGGTCGATCGACAACATCACGGTCAAGTCGGGTACGGACGTCCGTTTCTTCGACAACGGCAACAACGGGCTCGGGAGCTGGTACTACTCGACGTACCCCGGCGTCGGCGACTTCTTCACGATCCGGCAGAACGTCTACACCGAGGATCTCTGCACGGCCAACGCGTCGAAGGTATGGACGGCGTTCGACCCCGTCATCCTCACGCTCGTTCCACGCATCAACAACGTCGTCATCACGCCGCCCATCGCCACGAATCGCGCGAATTCCGTCTTCATGGAGTTCGACGTCTATCGAAATCTCGCGCTGAACAGCTGCTACTTCTATGAGCCCGAGTACCGGACGAAGAACGTCGGCGACGCCGACTGGACGCTCTGGAGCAATCCCACGAATTTCGTCTACTACGGCGGATCGAAGGACTGGGCTCGGCAGCGCATCGCGCTCCCCGCCGCGGGCAATCGCGACTCGGTCCAGTACCGGCTCGGCGTGAAGGATCTCTCGGCCGCCTTCTGCGACGGCGCCGGCGCCTACAACAACACGTACGCGCTCTTCGACAACCTCTCCCTCGGGGTCATCGCCACCGCGCCGCCGTCGATCATCACGCGCGACATCGACCTCTACCAGGACACGTTCAAGACGACCGCATTCTTCGCGAACGACAACATGAACACGCCCCTCGGCGACAGCACCGTGGTTCAGGTGAGCGCGTCGCGCGGCTACAAGAGCGGCTTCCTGCACTACCGGATCAACAACGGTTCGTTCGCCACGGCCCCGCTCGTCCCCTCGGTCGCCGCGCTCCCGACGTTCCGATACGCGGACGTCCCGGCGGGCAATTACCCCGCCAACACGACGGTCGAGTACTACTTCTCGGTGACCGACAGCACGGACCAGATCGCCTACGCGCCGGCGAACGCGCCGACCGCGCAGAAGTACTTCTCGGCCTCGATCCTGCCGGTGAAGACGGCCACCAATCCGGCCCTCTCCTGCTTCGACAGTCTGGCCACGATCCTCTTCGTGAACCACTTCTCGGGACGCGAGACGAGCGCCCGCATGGCCGACGCCCTGAAGGCGCTCGGGTACAAGTTCGACACGTGGGACGTGAACGGCCCGTCGAGCGGCATCGGCAATTCCCTCGGCGGCTCTCACGTCGGCGATCCCTACCGATGGCCGGTGACCGACGTCAATTCGATCATCCAGTACAAGACCATCATCTGGCACTCGGGCGATCTCTCGGCGTTCACGATCACGCCGGAGGACGAACAGGTGATCCAGTCGTGGATTCAGCAGTCGGGGAAGGATCGCAATTTCTTGATCAGCGGCGACGACGTGGCGTACGAGTTGGCGACGCTCGGCAAGGACTTCAACAGCTTCCTCGGCTTCACGTGCGGCGCGCGATTCACGCGCGACATCTGGGAGAACGTGCCGCAGGACACGCTCCACCCGGTCGTCACGGGATTGGCGGGGAGCCCCACGGCGGGGCGCAGCATGCATCTGAACGGCGACTGTCCGCTGGTCAGCCGATTCGACATGGTCGCCTCGTCGAGCACCGCACAGATCAGCGGCAAGTCGGGCGCCATGCTTCGCTACCCGAACAACCAGCCCGCGGCCACGCGCTACGCGACGAAGTACTCGTCGATCGGCAGCGACAGCGCCCGCGCCGTCTTCATGGGATTCAGCTTCAATTCCATCGAGGAAGGCGGCGAGCGGATTCAGCTCATGAAGAACATCGTGAACGGGTACTTCAAGGAGAACGCCTGCTACGCGGCGACGGCCGTGGAGGAGGAGGGCGCCCCCGGATCGCCGCGATTCCGGAACGAACTCTTCCAGAACGCGCCGAATCCCTTCAACCCCGAGACGAGCATCCGATACACGATCTCGCAGCGCGGCCCGGTGACGATCGACATCTTCAACGTGAACGGCGCGCGCGTCCGCACGCTCGTCGAGAAGGCGCACGAGCCGGGGGTCTACACGACCCGCTGGAACGGCACCGACGACTCGGGTCGCCACGTGGCGAGCGGCGTCTACTTCTACCAGCTCCGCGCCGGCGGCGTCGTCGACTCGAAGAAGCTGATCCTCCTCAAGTAATCGCGGCGGCGCCTTCGGGCGCGCGTCGCTCCATCCGTCCGAACGGCCCGCGGCTTCCGCGGGCCGTTTCGGTTTCCGGCGGCGGGCGAACGCGATTTCGAGGGCGCTGATCGTCGAGGCGCTCGCGTCGTCGAGCCGCCCCACGCTCACGACCCAATCGCCGCGGCGCACCGCGACCGCCACGCCGGTCCGGGCGGGCGCGCTCCCCCGGCCGACCCGAAGCCGCGCCGTCGCGCCGAGGGGCAGGTCGAGCGCGACGCGCGGGCTCCCTTCCCCGCGATTCCCCCTGCGATCGCCCACGGCGAGCCGGACGCCGCCCGCCGACAGGACCGCGCCGAAGGCCAGTTCGGGTCGCACGCCGAGGGCGGCGGCGCCGTCGCTCCGGACCGCGCGGGCGGCGAACACCTCGGCCACGCCCTCGACGCGGCCGCGGCGCCACCGCCCCTCGGCTCCCGCGCTGAGGGCCCATCCGCCGCGCGCCGGCAGATCGGGAAGAAGGAGGTCGAGCCGCTCCACGCCCGCGCGGACCGACACCGACCGCGGGCGGCGCTCCGCGACCGCGAGCCGAAGCGTTCGTTCCCGCAGCGCGCCCGCGCCGGCGACGAAGGCGCCGAGCTCGAGTTCGACGGGGCCGCGCGCGAGGGCGACGGCGGCGGCGTCCGCCGCGAGATCGGGCGCGGCGAAGAGCGCGGAGTGCGTGAAGGCCACGGAGGGCTCGTCGGGACGATCGGTTTCGAGGGCGTCGGGAAGGATCCATCGGCGCGGCCCTTCGAGCGAGACCGCGCCGAGGGAGCCCGGCGAGGCGTCGCCCAATTCGAAGGCGGCGCGCGCGGGCGCCGCGAGCAGCGCCAGGATCGCGACGGTGAGCCGGATCACGGGCCTCATCGCGCGCCCTCCCCCGGCGCCACCGCGATGGCGATCGACGCGCGCCGCGGCGCGGCCCCGGGGATCGCCGCCTCGACCCGCGCCACGTAGAGTCCAGGCTCCACGAACCGCCCCTCGTCGTCCCGCCCGTCCCAAACGACCGCGCCGCCGTTCCCGAAGCGCTCGCCCGCGGCGAGCAGCCGCCGCACCCGTCCGCGAAGATCGAGGATCATGAGCCGGACGAGCCGATCGGCGACGGCCGGTCCCAATTCCAGCACGAGCGCGCCCGCGCCCGACGAACCCTCGCGGCGCAGTACGCGCCGCGGCGCGGAGAGAAGCCGCGACGGCGGCGGCGCGCCGTCGCCGTACGCGGCGACCGAATTCGGCGCGCCGGGGGTCCCTCCCGCGGCGGCGACCGACTCGCTCCAACTTCGCCGCGCGGCGCTCGGGAATCGCACGGAGAGCCGCTCGACGCTCGCGCCGCGCTCGCTCCATCCCTCCTCGAAGGGCACGGCGTCGCTGGGAACGCCTCGCTCGTCGACGACGCGGACGATGTCGGCGAAGGGCGCGACGGCGGGCACGCTCGACGCGCCGTCGTTGAGGGCGGGCCACCCGCGGTCGCAGACGAGAAGGAGACTCTCGGGGATCGCGAATCGCGCCGCGAACCGCGCGGGATCGGCGACGGCCACTCGCCGCTCGCCCGCGCTCGCGCCGGGCGAGCCCCCGCGGACGAGAAGCCGGCGCGGCGCGCTCGCGGCGTCGGCGAAGGCGAAGGCGCCCCAGGAATCGATCGATTCGGTGGCGATGAGTTCGACCCACTCCCCCGCGCCGTCGTCCCGATAGGCGAACTCGTCGATCGCCACCGGGCCGACGCCCGCGCGCGCCGAAACGCGGGCCGAGTCGGGGACCATGGCGGTGAGTTCGCCCGCGGCGGCGGCGGCGCGCGCGATCACGAGCGCGTCGAACGCCCCTTCCCGGCCGGGCGTGAAGTCGATCGACACGCGCGTGCTCTCCCCGCTCGCGAGGGCGGGTCCGGGACGGCGCGCGGCCTCCACCCAGGCGGGGGTTGAGTCGGGATCGCCCGCCGCGCCGCGGAATCGCGTGACGAGCGCGATCTCCCACGCGCCGGGCGCCAGCGCGTTCGTCCCTCGGTTCGCGACGGTCGCGGTGGCCGCCGCGGCGAGCCCGGGCCAGCCGACCTCCGGACGGATCGACACGGACGCGATCGAGGCGCGATAAGCGGGATGGTTCGCGGCGCCCGGCGTCGGCGGCGCGGGTTCCCAGTCGGCGTCGTTGCGATCGGTGTCCATGCCGTCCGCGCGACGGGCGAGGCTTTCGCCCGACGAGGGATCGGCGGCGGGTGATCCCTCGAAGAATTCGGCCGCGTCGAGCGCGCCGAATCCGAGAAGGTCGAGCACGACGCCGGCGCGCACCAGCCGGACCGCGTCGGGGCCGTTCTGGATCGCGCCGGTCAGGCGCGCCGCCGGGATGAGAAAGGCCGCCGTCGGCGCGGCGGAGTCGCCCGCGCCCCCGAGGAAGATCGGGCTCCACGAACCGGGACGGGCGCCGTCGCCCGCCTCGACGGAGACGCCCTCGAGCGGCTCCGCGACCGGCGAGTCATTCCAGAGCTCCACGAACTCTCCCCCCGCATCGTCGCCGGCCGGGTCGTAGAGCACCTCGTTCAGGCGGAGCGCGGCCTCGGCGGCCGGCGCGAACGCGGCGGCGCCGACGGCGAGGGCCGCGAACACGGCGAGTCGCGCGACGAGCGGCGGAAGGGGATGAGCGAAGAGGCGGCGCGACACGAGTCGCGCGGCCGACGAGCGGCGTGCTCCCTGATTCGACGGCATGACGGATTCCCCCGTGGTGGCGGGAGGCGCGGGAGAGAGTCTGTGGACGACGGGCCGCGATCGGGGCGCGGCGGCGACGGCGGGCCGGGGGGGCCGCCGGATGCGACGGTGTCGAGGCGCTAGGGCGTCAGCGCCGGAGCGCTACAGCAAGTGAAACCGTTTTCGAAGCGCCCACTCGAGCGCGAGCGCGAGCACGAGGAGCCCGAAGAGATACGGATTGTGGAAGAGGTCGATCTCCGCGCGGCGCGACTTCGCGGCCTCGGGACGCTCCAGCCGATCGAGAACCGGCCCGGGCGCCTCCAGCGGCGCCGCCGCCGCGCCGGAGCCGGCCGCGAGACGCTCCAGCGTCGCCGGCTCCGCCGCGAGGGCCTCGTACTCGATGCCGCCCGCGCCGACCGCGACGCGAACGCTGTCGCGCCCGACGACGCGGCCGCCCCGCTCCAGCGTCGCCCGAAGCCGATGGACGCCGGGCGCAAGCGGAAGCGATCCGCTGAAGGTGCCGTCGCCCGACGGCGTCAGGCGCGCCGTCGTCGCGACGCCGCCGCGCGCCTCGGGCGCGACCGAGATCGTCGCCGTGGCGCCTTCGGCGCCCTCCGCCGCCACGAGGCGGATCGGCACGCCCGCGCCTTCGGCGCTCACGTCGGGCGCTTCGATGCGGACGGTGCGATCGTTCCCCGCCGACTCGAGCCAGCGGCAGAGGCCGCCGAAGAAGGCCGCTTCCACGCCGCCGGCGCTCAGCCCGGCGGCGGTGAGTCCCCAGCGGTAGACGCCGGCCGCGTTCAACACGGCCACGCGCCCCGCGCCGATGCGACCCGTCAGGAGGAGCGGAACCGACTCCTCGCCGATTCGGCCGAGCAGAATGGGCGTGAGCGTCGGACCGTGGCCGATGCCGATGATCGGGGCCACGGGCGGAAGCGCGCTCCAGGCCGCGCTCGCGCTCGCGGCGTCGCCGCCGAGGAGCGCGACTTCGCTGGTCCGCCCCGCCGGCGAGAGTTCCACCGAGGCGGAGACGCCCGGAGAGTCGGCCCAATTTCGCCAGACGATGCCGACCGCGCGCGTCAGCGGACCTTCCGGCGGCGGCGCCCCGTTCGGCTCGATCCAGAGGAGCGCGCCGCCCCCGCGTTCCACCCAACGGAGCAGCGCGGCGGCGCGTTCGGGACTCAGGGCGCGCGCGTCGTATCGAACGGCGACCGCCGACGCCCGCTCGAGCACTTGGTCGAACGACAGCGCGGCGCCCGCGAGCGGGGCGACGTCGCGGCCGGCGGCGGGAACGAAGCGGGCCACCGACCAGGACGTGTCCTCGGCCGCGCCGCGCGCGAGCGAGCGGAGATCCCAGTCCCAGCGCGACGCGAGGATGGCGAGCTGCCGCGTGGCGGCGCGCGCGTGAACGGCGATGAGCCGCTCCTTGTTTTCGCGGAGCGGATCGCCCTCGACGCCGTCGATGGCGACGCGGAGGAAGTGCGCGCCGGGATCCTTCGGCGTGTACGGAAGCGAGAGCGAGGCCGACGCGCCCGGGCCGCTCAGCGTGAAGGGCGCGCGGGCGCGCTCCACGCCGTCTTCGAGGAGTCGAACGGTCCCCGAGGTCGCGGGGCGATTGCCCTGCCGCACGCGCACCGAAACGGGCGCCGGGCGCCCGGCCACCGCTTCGGGCGGCGCCTCCACGCCCACCAGGCTCACGGACGCCGGATCCTGCGCGCGCCCGGTCCAGAGCGCGTACGCGGGCACCGCGCCGCCGAGGGCGCGGTCGGGATCCTCGCCGCGGTTCACCGCGCCGTCGCTCAAGACCAGGAAGGCCGCCACCGAATCGGGATCGTTTCGCTCGAGCGCGGTCCGGAGCGCGTCGCCGAGCGCGGTCTCCCCGCCGTCGGCCGCCGCCGCCGCCGGCGCGCCGCCGCCTCGCGTGAAGGGGCCGAGTTTCGCGCCGAAGGAGGCCACGCGCACGTCGTACCGGCCGCCGAGCGACCGCGCCAGCGCGGCCGCCGCGCTGTCGGCCGCCTCCCGCCGCGTCCGGCCGCCGGGGGCGTCGCGGACCGTCATGCTCCCCGAATGGTCGACCAGGAGAAGCAGCCGGTTTCGCGCCTTGCCCGCGATCGGCACGGAGAGGACCGGCGCGAAGGCCGCGATCAGGAGGACCGTCAGAGCGGCCACGCGGGCCGCCAGGAGAATGCCGCGCTCGCGCGGGGCCAGCGCCTCGTAGCGCGTGAGATAGGCCCACACGGCCACGGCGATGGCGCCGCCGACGAATAGGAGCGCGATCCAGCTAGGCGTCAGGTCGAGCGACAGGTTCATGAAATCACGCACTCGCGAAGAGGAGTTGTCACGGGGATGGCGCCGGGCCGATGAGAGGCGGGGGATAACGCATCGTGGGGAGCCGTGCCGAAACGGTACGGGCTCCCCACGGTCGGGTCAAGCGGTTTCGCGCGCCTCCGTCTCGCGCGCGGCCCGCGGCGCGGGACTAACCGCGCGTCGTCGAGTTCTGCGGCGTCTTCGCGGTGTCGGACGACCCGCTCTGCGCGTACGCGAGGCGGCGTTCGCGCGTGTCGAGCTCCAGCTTCCGGAGCAGGACGTAGAGCTGAACCGGATTCAGCTCGCGGCCGCCGAATTCGGCGCGCCGAAGTTCCTTCTGGATGCGCATGAGGCCGTACTCGGGATGCTTGCGCGCGATCTCGCGAACGAGATCGTCGTCGGTGAGGACCGTCTCGCTCCGCTGCGGCGCGGCCGGGACATTCGCGCCGGCCGCCGGCGCGGCGACGTCGCTGTTCGGCGTGTTCGCCGGGACGATCGGACCGAAGGACGCCACGGCCAGCTCGGCGTCGGGATAGGACTGGAGGATGTTCTCGAACTCGAGCAGGTCGAAGACCTCGCGCACGTCGGGGATCATCCCCGCCAGCTTCAGGTCGCCGCCGTGCTCGCGGATCTCGCGGATCTCGCTGATGAAGATGCCCCAGCCCGCGCTGGAGATGTACTCCACGCGCGTGAGGTCGACGACGACGTGGTAGCGCTTCTCGCGAAGGAGCGCCTGAAGGCGTCGTTCGAGATCGGGGCTCGTGGTGGTGTCGACATACCCCGAGACGCGAAGCAACGAGACGCCCCGGTTCTGGGCGGCTTCTTCGACGTAGACGTCGATTCCCTTCATGCTCCCCCTCCTTCGGAATCCGTGGGCTTGGGCGGAGGCGTGCTCTGAAGCGCTCCCGCCAGCCTCGCCATACGGTTATCGGTCTTGTTCTCGGCCATCTGGAGCCTTTTTTCCCGGGTGTTGAGCCCGTGACGGCGCAGAACGTCGTAGACGCCGCGCTCCGAAAGCTCTGAACGGCAACGGTTTAAGGCGACGAGCGTCGTCAGGATCTTCTTCGCGCCGGCCAAGGGGTCGAGGCGGACCTGCTCGAGGATCGCCCCCTCCTCCTCGAGGCTCGCGCGGGCGAATCGGAAGCGCCCGGTCGGCTCGTGGAGGATCCCTTCCCCGTGCGAATCGACGCGCCGTTTCATGCGATACCAGGTCGACGAGGCGACCTGGAGCCGCGCGCACGCTTCGGCCACCGGAACGCCCTCGGTTTCGATGAGACGGAAGAGTTCGCGCCGCTTCTCCTCGAGGCGCTCCTCCACCGCCACGCGCTCCTTCACCGCGACGAGCGTGATGTCGTCGTTCTGCGGCGCGCCGCCCGTGAATTCCTCGATCTCGGCGTTCAGCTTGTCGGCGAATTCCTGCGGCGTGAGGTGCCCGTACTTCTTCAGCGCGGCGAGGAGGCGCCCTTCGCCGAATTGGTCGCGCGCCGGGTTCATCGCCTCGGTGATGCCGTCGGTGTAGATGACGAGCATGTCGTCCTGGCGCAGGCGAAGTTTCTCCACGCTGATCGTCTTCCGGAAGAGATCCTGGTCGGGCGTGTTGATGCCGACCGGGATGCCCTTCGGTTTCAGGAAGTAGGTCGTGTCCGACTGCCCGCGATAGAGAATCATCGGATTGTGGCCGGCGCTCGCGTAGGAGACATCCCGATTCACCGAATCGAGCACGACGTAGAACATCGTGACGAACATCCCCTTCTTCATGTCCTCGGTGACGAAGGCGTTCATCTTCGCCATGACGTCGGACGCGGAGCGGTTCCCGCGCGCCTCCATGCGGAGCGCCGTGCGGATCATCGTCATGACGAGCGAGCCGGGCACGCCCTTGCCCGAGACGTCGGCGACCACGATCCCCTCCGTCCGCTCGTCGACGTGGAGGAAGTCGAAGTAGTCGCCGCCCACTTCCTTGGCCGCGCGATAGAGGAAGCCGACCTCGAAGCCCTCGAGGTCGGGCACCTTCCGCGGCAGGAGCGTCTGCTGGATTTCCTGCGCCACCTGCATTTCGCGCTGGAGGCGGTCCTGCTCCATGAGATGCCCCTGCGCCGCGCGGAACTTCGCCGTGACTTCGTTGAACGCGCGGGCGATGTCGTCGATCTCCTCGTTCCCCGAGGCGCCGATGTCGGAGACCATCGTTCCCTCGCCGATGGCGCGCACCGTTTCGGAGAGCGTCTGGATCGGCTTCACGAAGATGTGAATGAGGAGCGCCGACGCGATGAAGCCGAGGACGAGCGTGAAGAGCGCGATGATGGCGAGTTCGGTCCGCGCGTGCGCCACGCGCTCGCCGATGGCCGCCTCCCGCAGCGTGATCTCCACCCAGCCGACGGGGCGGATCGACTTCGCGGCCGGCGCGGCGCCCGGCGGCCGGACCGGCTCGTAGAGGACGCGCGTCTTTCCGTCGGAGGGCATGGCGCCGCCGTCCGATTCGAGCTGCGGGATCGTCCGGCGCGTGAAGAGCTCCTCGAACTTGTCCGAGCCCCAGACGCGGCCGGCGGCGTCGAGCACGCGGAGGGACGCCACCTCGTCGTGCGCCTTCCGCATGGCGACGATCGACTGGTTGAGGAGCGTCTGATCGATCGACATCGGCTCCGGGCGCGCGAGCGTGGCGAGCGCCGGCGCGGAGAGCGTGCGGCCCCCGTTTCGCGCCTGCGCGACGACGTCCCGCTCGAGTCCCTTCATCTGCTGCAGGTGGATGAGCCCGAAGCCGACCGAGACGAGGAACGTGAGCGCTCCGAAGGCGCGCACGGTGTAGGTGAACCGGAGCGACCGGCGCGGCGCGGCGCCCTTCTTCGGACGGCGCGGCGCGCGGTCGAGTCGCTTCGACATGGTGAGCGTGTTGGTGCCGCCGCCCCCCATGTAGCGGACCTCGTCCATCAGCTGGTTCATCAGGAAGACGCCGAGGCCGCCTTTGCGCCGCGTCTCGACGTACATCTTGAGGTCGGGGCTCCGCACGCTTCGGAGATCGAAGTTCTTTCCCGAATCGCGGATCTCGATCGAGAACTCCCGCCCGTTCCCGATGATCGTGACGTCGATGTCGCCGCTGCTCCCGTTGTAGCCGTGCTTCACGACGTTCGTGCAGGCCTCGTCGACGGCGAGCTTCGTGTTGGCGAGCACCTTGTTCGGAATGAGGAGCTTCTCCCCCGCCTCCTGCACGAAGTCGCGGATCTCCGCGAGATGGCGCTCCTCGCCGCTGACGCGGAGGTGGAAGCGGCGCGGCGGGAGCATCGGACGCCCCTTCGGGAGGCGGATCATCGGCGCGCCTCCGCCTTCATCCGCTCCCGCGCCTCGAGCACGTTCCGGCGCGCGCTCTCGTTCAGCGGATCGATGATGAGGATCTGCTCCCAGTGGCGGAGCGCCTCGCGGTAGTCGCCCGCCGTGAAGGCCTCCATGCCCTTGATGTAGAGCTGCTTCACGCGCGCGTCGAGTTCCGGCTTCGGCGCCGAGAGCCGCCGCTGGATCCGCTCCCGCCACGCCTTCGCCTCCGCGTTCTGCGGCTCGGAGGCGAGCGCCTTCGTCACCGCGCGGGCGGCGTCGGTGTAGCGCCCTTCGGCGAAGGCCCGCGACGCCTCGCTGAGGGAGCCGAGGGCGTCGATGCGGCGCGTCAGCGTGCGCGTCTCCACGGCCGTCTTGCCGAACGAGTTCTCGAGCGACGCCCAGACCTCGAGCGCGCGCGGGTCCTCGGGCGACAGGCGCAGCGCGGTCGCCGCCTCGTCGACCGCGGCGAGCACCTTGCCGGCCGAGCGAAGCGAATCGGTGCGCGCGAGCGACGCCTCCACGAGGCGCGACTGGAGCGACGCCACGGCCGCCTGCAGAGACGCCAGGCTCTCCGGCGACGCCGCCCCGGCGGCGCCCGAAGCGCTCCCCGCGTTCGCCGGATCCGCCCCCTGCCGCGAGAGCACGCGGAGGAGTCCGGCCGCCTCTTCGACGTCCCCGCGCGCCAGCGCGTCGCGAACGGCGAGCGCGAGCGTCGAGGCGCTCTGTCGCGCGCCTTCCGTCTCGAGCGAGCGCCGCGCGGCGGCCGCGATCTCGCCGCGCGCCTCGGCCGCCTTCGCCTCCCACGTCTTCTCCTCGGGGCGCTCGCGGTGGAGCACTTCGTAGAGGACGAGCGCCGTCTCCCAGTCGCCCCGGGCCGCCGCTTCGTCCGCGCGCCGGCGGTCGGCCGCGTAGGCGGCCGCGGTCCGCGTCTGGAGCGACTCCTCGGCCGCGCGCTGATACTGCGCGGCGCGGCGGCTCTCGTACTCGCTCACGCGCTCTCCGAATCCGACGCGGAAGGCGAACTGCCGCGACGCTCCCTCCTCCCCCTGGAGGAGCGAGAGATCGACGCCGTAGCGCCGGTAGTTCACGCCGAGCCCGAGCACCGGCTTCCCGTTCTGGACGCCGAGGCGAAGCGCGCCGAGGCCCTGGAGCGTGGCCTCGACCCCGAGCCGCGGCTTCGTGCCCGAACTTCCCTCGCGCGCCAGATCCCCGACCAGCCGCGCCGACGCGCGGCGCGCGAACGCGAACTCGGGGCTCGCGACGCCGAGGCGGAACGAGCGGGTGAGCGCTTCGCTCGACCCGCCGAGGTCGAGCGAGCCGGCCACCACGTTCTGCAGCGAGAGACCGACCTGGCCGCCGCGGAACCGCGCGGGGCGGTAGGTGAGGCCGACATCGGCGCCGGGCGCGGCGGCCGAGAGATCGCCGAGCGACTGGCTCACGACCTTGAAGGTGAGCCCCGCGTGGAGCGGGCCGAAGACTCGGCGCGCCACGCCCGCCGCGAGCGAGGTCTCGCGGAACCCGATCGTGCCGAGCGGCAGGTTGTTCTCGTCGTACGCCTCGACATCCGACGTGCCGATGCGCGCCACGCCCATGCCGACGGCGCCGAGCCCCGGGATCGGATACGAGACCGCCGCGAGATCCCAGTCGGTGCCGAACGGGAGGAGCCCGTGCTGCACGAAGAGCGAGCGCTCGTCCTGCATGGCGAGCCCCGCCGGATTCCAATAGATCGCCGTCGGGTCGAGCGCGAGCGCCGTGAAGCCGCTCGCCGCGCCGGTCGTCGGCCAGGAGCCGGGCGCCGCGAGGAGATTCGTCGAGCCGGCCGACTGCGCGGAGGCGCGCGAGGGCCAGAGCGCGGAGACCGCCCACGCGATGACGAGCGCGGCGATGGCCGCGAGAAGGAGACGCCGGAGCGCGCTCATCGCCGCACCCCCACCTTCACGGTCTCGTTCACGCCGCCCCCTTCGATGCGAGCGACGTAGACCCCGGGCGCGACGAGCTTGCCCGCGCCGTTCGCGCCGTCCCACGGCACTTCGTTCAATCCGCGCGCGCCGCCCGCGCCGCCCGCGGTGAAACTCAACTCGCGGACGAGTTCGCCGAGGAGCGTGACGATCCGCACGCGCACCGGCGCGTCGGCGGCCAGCCGGTAGGCGAGACGGACCGACTCCCGCCCGGCGCGGAACGGATTCGGATAGCCGTGCGCCTTCGCGAAGAGCGTCACGCGCCGCGACTCGAGCGCCTGGAACGGCAGCCCGCCGGTCGCCCGCACCGGGAGCGGCGTATTCGAGAGATTGTCGAGCGCCGTGACGTCGCCCTCGGCGGCGAGGCGAAGGCCGAGATCCCCCGCCTCGAGTCCCGCGGCGAGCGTCACGTCGAGGTGGACGCGCACGGGTCCGGCCGAGAGGTCGACGGGCGGCGTGAAGACGAGCGGGACCGGATTCGCGCCGGCCGGAACCGCCTGCGCGAGGAGCGCGCCGTTCACGTCGCGCGCCTCGATCAGAGTCGCCGCGCCGCCGGGCGCCGTGGTCGCCGCGCCGTCCACGAGGAGCGTGAGCGCGACCGACTCGAGGCGCGTCGAGGCCGCGCCGCCGGGCGGCACGAGCGGATCGAACTCGAGACTCCAGATGCGGAGCGCCGCCGCGCCGGAGGCCGCCTGCACCGGCGCGCCGGGGTCGAACGCGCGGACCTGGAGCGCCGCCGCCGGCTCGACGACGCGGATCTCGCCCGGGGGCGAGACGACGGCGACGTTCGAGGCGAGCGACCACTCGCTCCCCGCGACGCCGAGCGCCACGGCGTAGGGCTGGCTCGCGAGCGCCGAGGGGAACGCGATCGACGGGAAGAGAAGCGTCGCCTGCGCGCCGGGCGCCAGCAGGAACGGCGCGCCCGAGGCGAAGCCGGACGCCGTCTCCACGTTGTCGGTCACGACGAGGCGCGTCGACGCCGGATCGATCAGGAAGGGCGAGCCGCCGTCGTTTCGAACGGCCGCCGAGACGGCGACGGTCTGGCCGGCGCGAATCGTGTCGGGCGCGGTCGAGCCCGCGACGTACGAAAGGAGCGCGGGCGCGCGCGCGGCGAGCGATCCGGCCGCGACGTTCTCGTCCCGCGGACGGCCCTCCTCCGTTCCGCGCGCCTCGAGCGTCGCGGCGGCCGTGCCGGGCGATCCGGCGACGCCGAGCGGCGCGGCGACGAAGTCGAGCACGGCGCCGCCGCCGGCGGGGGCGACGACGGGCGCGGTGAGCGCGAGCGTCGTCGAGACCGGGCTTCCGAGCCGGAGCGTCGTGGCCGTGCCGAAGGCGAAGTCGGCGCCGCCCGCATTCGAGACCGTGATCCGGAGGGCGCGGTTCTGGCCGGCGCTCACCGTGTCGGGGAGAAGCGAGCCCACGGCGAGAAGAGCCGGGTCGGCAACCGACATCGAGGCCGGATTCCCCGCCGCGTCGACCGCGAAGGGCTGCCCCGATTCGCTTCCCCGGAAAAGGAGGGTCGCGCCGTACGATCCGAGCGCGGTCGCGCCGGGCACCGCGAGCGAATCGAAGGCGAGCGCCGCCTGATCGCCGCCGGCGATCACCTGGTTCGCCAGGAGCCGGAACCGGAGCGTGTCGCCCGACGCGTGGCCGAGCACGAAGAGCGTCTGGTCGCGGGCGAGCGTCACGTCGGCGCTGCCGAGATTCCGAACGAGGATCGTCGGCGCGTACGACCGGCCGCGCAGGAATCGCGCGGGGGAAGCGCCGCCGGCGACCGGCGCGAGCGTCGCGCCGGAGACGACGGTGAACGAGAGCGGCGCCGCGTTCGCGCCGGCGACGGTCGCGCCGCCGAAGCGGACGCCGGCCGTGAGCGCGGCGTCGACGGTCGCCCCGTCGGGAATGCCCGATGAAGGCACGCGCACCGAGAGCACGAGCGTCGTCGTGCCGAGCGCGCCGAGCGCGGCGGGGAGCGCCGGCGTGACGCTGTTCACCGTGAACACGCCCTGCGAGAAGGCGGGGCTCGCCGACTCGATCACGCCCGCCACCGCCGCGAGATTCCGCACGTCAAACGTGAGCCGAAGATCGGTGAAGCCGAGCGGCGCCGACGAGGGCGCGGTGCCCACGCCCGCGACCTGCACGCCCGCCGCGTGAACCGACGCGCCCGCGAGCGAGGGGTAGAAGTCGAAGGGGTCCCCGGTCGGATCGGTCCCCACGGCCCGGACGGTCGGGGCGTAGGTGCCGGGCGGGAACGCGGCCGGAATCGTGACGGCCGCGAACGCGAGCGTGACCGTGGCGCCCGCGCCGACCGCGACGGGCGCGCCCGCAAGCGACGCCGTCACGACCGAGCCGGCGGGCCCGAAGGCGAGCGCGGTGGCGCCGCCGAGCGTGAGCGCGCCGCTTCCGGTGTTCGTCACGTCGAGCTGGAACGACGCCGCGGTCCCGGGCGTGACGACCGACGGTGTGAGGGACGCCGCCGACGCGGTGAGCGCGGGGGGCGCGAGATAGGTGAAGCCGAGCGATCCCGACGCGCCGGCCGGCACGCTCGCGACCGAGAAGGTCGCGGCGCCCGCGGCAAGGGGCGCCACGAGAACGGTCGAGGCCATGCCGGCCGCGTCGGTGGCGACC
>DASTSZ010000266.1:0-2830 GCA_035760425.1 Candidatus Eiseniibacteriota bacterium
TGGCATTCTGGCCGTGACGGCGGCGGCGCGCCGCGCCGACCGCGGGCCGGTCTGGCTTCCGCGCGTGAATCTCGCGGAGGCGAAGGCGCTTCCCGGCGTCGCCCTCGAGCCGATCGAGTCCCTCGCCGAACTGCGGGGCGACGGGACCGCGTGCGTCGGCGCGGGCGATGCGCGCGCGGAAGAGCCGCGCGACGCGAACGGTCACGCGCCCCCGCCCGATCTCGCCGACGTGCGCGGCCACGCCGTCGCGCGTCGCGCGCTCGAGATCGTCGCGGCCGGTGGGCATAACCTCCTCCTGATCGGACCGCCGGGCGCGGGGAAGACGATGCTCGCCCGATCGCTGCCCGGCATCCTTCCGACGCTCGCCGCCGATCAATCGGTCGAAGTCACGACCATCCATTCGGTGGCGGGACGCCTTCCGCCCGGCGCGGGCCTCCTTCGCCATCCGCCGTTCCGCGCGCCGCATCACACGATCTCCGTCGCGGGGCTGGTGGGAGGCGGGCGCGGTCCCTATCCCGGCGAAGCGAGCCTCGCGCATCGCGGCGTTCTCTTCCTCGACGAACTCCCCGAGTTCCGGCGCGACGCGCTCGAAGCGCTACGCCAGCCGATGGAGGAGGGAACGGTGAGCGTGGCGCGCATCGGAGGCTCGGTGACGTTTCCCTCGGAGTTCAGCCTGGTGGCCGCGATGAATCCGTGCCCCTGCGGTTATCGCGGCGATCGGTTGCGCTGTCGCTGCGCGGACGATCTCTATGCGCGCTACTGGTCGAAAGTGTCGGGGCCGATCCTCGATCGCATCGACTTGGTGCTCGGGATTCCGGCGGTGCCGGTGGAGGAACTCCTATCGAAGCCGGCGGGGGAGTCGTCGGCGGTCGTCCGGGGCCGCGTGCTCTCGGCGCGCGCCGCGGCATTGGCTCGAGGCGGGTCGGGGCGAAATGCCGCGACGCCGGCTTCCGATCTCGATCGGTGGGGGCCGCTTGGGGCGACGGAGGCGGGGCTCCTGCGTCACGCGGTGGAGCGCTTCGGATTATCGGCGCGCGGCGTGCTTCGCGTGCGCCGCGTGGCGCGGACGATCGCGGATCTGGCCGGCTCGTCGCACGTCCGCGCCGAACACGTGGCGGAGGCGCTTCAGTACCGAATGCCGGCGCACGCCCGGTGAGCGGGCGCGGCCGTGACCCGCTAGACGGCGCGATTCAGGAACGCCAGCGTCCGCTCCCACGCGAGGTCCGCCGCCGCTCGATCGAACGCGTCAGGGCGGTCGGGCTCGAAGAACCAATGCCCCGTGCCGGCGTATCGATGAAACGTCACCGGGCGTCCGGCGTCCCGAAGCGACGCCTCGAACTTGTCGACCTCCGCGGGCGGCTCGAAGTCGTCTCGCTCGGCGAAGTGTCCGAGGTAGGCGGCCTTCGCCTCGCGATAGTCGCCGGGCCGCGTTCCGTAGAAGAGAACGACCGAGCGAACTCGCGCCGGATCGGCGGCCGAGTGCGCCATCGCGAAGTAGGCGCCGAGGGAGAATCCGATGACGGCGAGTCCCGCGTCCCGATCGCCCGCCCGCTCTTGAAGGAACCGCGCGGCGCTGGCGACCTCCTCCATCGTCCGGTCCGACTGGAGTACCGATTCCGCGAGCGGCTCGGCGCCGGCCGGCGTGTCCGCGACCCGGCCGTGATAGAGGTCGGGCGCGAAGGCCACGAAGCCCGACTCGGCAAGCCGCGCGCAGAACGCCTTCAGCGCGTCGTTGAGACCCCACCACGCATGGAGCACCAGCACGGGGCGGCCCGTGCCCGACGTCGGACGCGCGAGGAATCCATCGGGCGCGGGCGTCGGCATTAGAGCGTCTGCCGCCGCGCCATCGCCTCGCGCCCCTTGAAAAGCCGGACGAAGACGAGCACGTGCGTGACGAGGATGAGCGGAACGATGAAGGTGGGGAGCAGCACCAGCGGCCACTCGCGCAGCGGCGACATGGACGCGACGTCGCGGATCGCGAGCGGGATGGCGGTCGCGAGCACGAACAGGATGTCGGCGAAGCCGAGGAGATTCCAGAGGAAGACGACGAGCCACTTGCGAATCGTCACGACCGGGAGCGCGAACATCGCGACGAAGCCCGCGAGGATCGCCACGGCGATGTCGCCCCACGCCGCCTTCACGGCGAAATCGGCGGGAAGCCGGCCCGCGACCGCGAAAGCGAGGAACGCCAGGCCGACGAACCGGACCAAGTGGTAGGCGATCCAGGGACGGAGGCTCGCGACCATGGCCCACTCGCGCAGCGAGGGGATGGTGCGAACGAGAAGAAGCGTGGCGACGGTCAGCGTGAGGTTCACGAAGCCGATCGCCGCGCCGGGCGCCGACGCCAGGAGCCCCGCGCGTCCAGCGGCGACGGCGACCGCGAGCCAGAGCCCCAGACCGAGAACGATGGAGATCGGCGTCCGCACGGCCGATATCGTAACGGTTGGCGCCTGGTCGATCACTCCCAATCCCTTGGGGCGCAAGGGAGAAGCCCGTTGACTTCGGGGTATGGAGTGGATAGCGTATCGACCAACCGGGGGAAATCCAATGAACTCGATGTACCAAGCCAAGTTACTGGATCGCTGGAGCTTCCGGGCCGCCCCCCTCGCGGTGGCCGCCATGCTCCTTTTCGCCGCCCTTCCCGCCGCGGCCCAAAAGCCCCCGGCCGCGGGCGCCGCGCCCACCATGGAGAGCGTGGCTCGTCCGGCGCCGCCCGCCATGTCGATCCAGGACGCGCTCGCCTTCACCAAGAAGTCGCCGAAGGACACGAACGCCTGGCTCGCGCTCGGCGCCGCGTACCGCCGCGCGCACAAGTACGACGAGGCCGCCG
>DASTSZ010000267.1:0-5445 GCA_035760425.1 Candidatus Eiseniibacteriota bacterium
AAGATCACCGGAATGCGCGCCGAGAGCGCCTGGAGCGCCTTGACGATGGCCCGCAGGAGTTCCGGCTGGTCGACGTTGCTCGGTCGGTGGAGCGTGACGAGCGCGTAGTTCCCTTCGGCCAGGCCGAACTTCGCGGCCGCCTTCCGCGCCTTCGCCGCCGGGAGGTGGAGCTTCAGGGTGTCGATCATCGGATTCCCGACGAGGTGGATCTTCGACGCGGGAATCCCCTCCGCGACGAGATTGTCGATCGCGTCGGGCGAGGTCGCGAAGAAGAGGTCGGTGACCGCGTCGGTGACGAGGCGGTTGATCTCCTCGGGCATGCTCCGGTCGCGGCTGCGCAATCCAGCTTCGACGTGCGCCACCTCGATCCCTCGCTTCACGGCGACGAGGCTGCAGGCGAGGGTGGAGTTCACGTCGCCCACGACGAGCACCATGCGCGGCTTCCGCTCCTCCAGGACTTCGTCGAAGCGCGTCATGATCTTCGCGGTCTGCGCCGCGTGGCTGTCGCTGCCGACCTCGAGATCTCGATCGGGCTTCGGGAGATTCAACTCGCCGAAGAAGACGCGCGACATCTCCTCGTCGTAGTGCTGCCCCGTGTGGACGAGGTACGCGCGCAGCTCGGGATAGGCGCGCAGACCGTGGAGGATCGGCGCCATCTTCATGAAGTTCGGTCGCGCCCCGACGACGCAGACGATTTCGCGGATCAAGCCCTTCCCCCTAGCGATAGTCCCGCGGCCCACCCGAAGGTCGTGGCGGCCGCGGAAACGAGTACGTTACGTCCGAAGTGGCCGAAACGCCGCCCGAGTGCCGTCTCGGCGACGGCGCTCTCGAGGAGCGCGGCGGCGATGCCGCCGGATGCGGCGGCGCCGGCGAGCGTCCATCCCTGAAGCAGCCCGGAGACGACGGCCGTCGCGGCGACGGCGGCGCTCCCCGCCGCCGAGGCCGCGAGACCCGCGAGGCTGACCGCGCCGGGCGAGCCATGCGGCAATCGGGCGAGGCGACCGCCTCGGATCGCGTACGCGCTCCCGCCGCCGAGCGGACCGACCTCGGTCCCCGCCGTATCGGCGAGCGCGCCGGCCAGTCCCGCCGCGAACGCCGCGGCCCACGCGTCGGCGCGGCCCGTGAGCCCCGCCGCGGCGGCCACCAGCGCCGGAATCGCGAGCTTCGCGGCCACGTGACGGGCACCCCGCCGGCCCTCGTTCGGTTCCCCCGCGGCCATGGCGCGTTTGCGCGCGCCGCCCCACTTCGTGAGGGCGCCGCCGCCCAGTACGAAGAGCGCGAGCGGCGGAAGCGCGCCCGGGCCCAATCCCACGATCGACGCGGTCGCGACCACCATGCCCGCCGCCGCCGCGAGGAGCGACCCCTGGCGCGTCAACGCGACGACCGCCGCGCCGCACGCCGCCAGCGCGAGGGCCTGCAGCGTGGTAGTCGGGCCGATCACGACTAGACCAGGAACTGGTACGCCGCCGCCACCGCGACCGGAATGGTCAGGTTGTCCCACCCCGACGGCGTGAGCGCTTCGACCACCGCGCCGGCGACGCCGCATCCGATCCCGGCGCGCCACGGGAGCGTTCCCGCGCCCTGGCCCGAGGTCACGAACGCCGCGACGACCGCGGTCACCAGCAGAAACGAGAGCGAGCCCTCGAGCGTGCGCCCGTGGGCGAAGCGTTGAAATTTCCGCTGCCCGAGCCGCTTCCCCACGATCTCCGCCAGCGGGTCGGCGAAAGCCAAAGCACCGAGCCCGGCCAAGATCGCGGGGCGTGCGCCCGCGTCCCAGAAGAGGACGTAGGTGAGCACGACGCCGGCCGGGAAGGTCCAGAGCCCCTTCGCGCGATCGGGCGTCCCTTGGATCGCCGCGAAGAGCGGACGAGCCTGGGGCGACGCGTTCACCAGCAGGAAGACGGTCGGAAGCACCAGCGCCCACCCGAGCGAGTGAAAGTAGGGCGTGACGAAGAGCGTCCAGGCGCCGACGGCGACGTGGAGACCTTTCCGAATGCTGGTCGGGGAGACGCCGCGCCGCCGAGCGAGCGCGTAGGCCGCCAGGACGAACGCGGAAACGGCGAGGAGTGAAACGGCCACCACCACGACATCCCTGTGCGCAGGCTGCACGTTCCGACCTTACCGACCCCTTTCGGGGAAGTCAAAGTGAATTAAGGAGCTGCGGCCGGCCCGTCGAACCGATGCCGGCCCCGGATCGAGGCTCGCGCGACCCCGCGCGTCACATATCGTCGGAGGCGTCGTCGAGCCGTTCCCCGCGGGAGCGGAGCGTCTCGACGCCGCTTCCGTCGGTCGTCGCCACGGTGACGCGATTCTTCCCCGACTGCTTCGCCGCGTAGAGCGCGATGTCGGCCGATTCCAGCAGTTCGCCCGCGGTGATGCCGTTCTCGGGATAGGTCGCCACGCCGAGGCTCACGGTGATCGTCCCCGGCTCCACCAGCGGGAACGCCGCGGCCGCGACCGCGATCTTCACTCGCTCGGCGAGGACGCACGCGCCCTCTCGCGACGTTTGCGGCAGGATCGCCACGAATTCGTCGCCGCCGTACTTCGCCACGAGGTCGATGGAGCGCGCCTCGCGCACGAGGATCTGCGCGATGAGACGGAGGACCTCGCTCCCCCGCAGATGGCCGTTCTTGTCGTTGTACTTCTTCAGGTTGTCGACGTCGATCATGAGGATCGAGAACTTCTGGCTGAAACGCGCGGCGCGCTTCACCTCGCGCCGCAGGCCCATCTTCAAGAATCGGTAGTTGTAGACCTGCGTGAGGTCGTCGGTCACCGCGAGCTGCTCGGCGCGGCGATAGAGCTTCCCGTTCTCGATGGCGATCGCCGTCTGGTTCGCGAGGAGCGAGAGCACGCGAAGATGGCGATCGTGGAAGGGCGACGCGTCGACGCGATTCACCGCCACCAGCACGCCCAGCGTCGCGACGCGCACCTTGAGGGGCGCGGCGAGGCAGGCGGAGGTCCGGATGCCGGGGAGCGAGTCGATGCTCGGGTGGTACCGGGGGTCGGCCCCGACGTCGGGAACGTGGACCGGCTGCCCTTCCAAGAGAACCCACCGCGTGATCCCTGCCTGGCTCGGCAGTTCGTAGCGCTCGAGCCCCAGGATGTGGTGGTCGGCGGACGTCCGAAGCGCGAACTTGCGCACGCGCGGCCCCTCCACCGTGATCAGGAAAACCGCCTGGGCCTCAAGCATTTGGAGGGCGCAGCTGAGAACCGACTCGAAGATGGTCTCCTGCGCCTTCCCCCCATTGATCAGGCTGGTAATTTCCTGAAGGGTGGCAAAAAACAGGTCGCTCCCCGCAAGGTCGTCCGTTGCGGATTGCATGGGTTTACGCGGTTCGGTGCTCACGGGAGGGGTGATTCTGCAATCTCCGTGCCTTCGGGCCGGCTACTCCCCCGCGCGGAAGAGGCGCCAGTGCCGGCGGAGCCGGAGGATGGCGAAGGCGAAGACCGCCACGATGCCGCCGAGGATGTACCAGTAGGCGCCCAGGCCGCCCGGAAGGCCCCGGACGACCCGAAGGAAGACGACGAGGAGCCAGAGGTCGGCCACGACGACGACCGCGCTGATCCCCATGGCGATCGCGCGAGAGACCCTCGCTTCGCTCCAGCCCTGCGGTTCGTCCGGTGCGGGTTCGTCGTCTGTCGAGGTCATGGCGGAAGAAAGTGGTGCGCCCGAAGGGATTCGAACCCCTGGCCTTCTGCTCCGGAGGCAGACGCTCTATCCAGCTGAGCTACGGGCGCAACGAGCAGCGATTCTAAGGCCTTGCGGGGGTCTTGAGCATCATTCTTTCGTGACGGCCGTCAGATTCATGGTGAGCAAGAGGCCCGGCTTCGGAAGCTCGCTCACGCCGATCACGGTTCGCGCGGGGCGATGATCGCCCATCATGTCGACGTACGCGCGGTTCATTTCGACGAAGTCCCGCATGTCCTTCAGGAAGACGTGGATGTGAACCACGTGGCTCAAGTCGGACCCCGCGGACCGCAACATCACTCGAAACAACTCGAGGATCTGTTTGGCCTGGGAATAGACATCGGGCCCCACGGGTTGCCCGGTCACCGGGTCGACGCCGGCGGTGCCGCCAATCGTGATGAATGTGCCGACCTTCGCGATGTGACTGTACGGCCCGATGGGCTCCGGCGTGTCTGCAGGCGTCGATGTGTATACGGTATTCGCCACGTTCTCTGTCTATACGGCGGGTTTGGTGACGGTCTCGTACGCCCGGCGGATCGTGGAGATGTAGCGCTTCAACTCGCCCAACTGGGAGAGGGCGAGCGCCTGGGGTCCGTCGCAGAGGGCGAGTTCCGGCTTCGGATGGAAGTCGACGAGGATCATCGTCGCGCCGGCGATGACGCCCTGGCCGATGACGTGGAAGATGTCGGAGAGCCCGTCGGGCGCGAGATCGAGGCGGCCGACGCTGTGGGACGGGTCGATGCAGACCGGAAGCCGCGTCTGGCGCCGCACCACCGGCACGTGCGCGAAGTCGACGAAGTTCCGGTGCGGCTCGCCGAGGTGCGTCTTCACGCCCCGCAGGCAGAAGACGATGTTCGGATTCCCTTCGCTCGCCACGTACTCGCAGGCGTTCAGCGACTCCTCGAGCGTGATCCCCATCCCCCGCTTGAAGAGGACGGGGAACTCCTTCTGCTGCCCCACGCACTTCAGGAGCTCGAAGTTCTGCGTGTTGCGCGTGCCGATCTGGAGCATGACGCCGGTCGGCTTCCCCGCCGCCGCGAGGGCGGCGCGGATCTCGTCGACGTGGCGCGCATCGGTCACTTCCATGGCGATGACCTTCATGCCGTGCTTCCCCGCGAGTTCGAAGACCCAGGGGAGGCACGACTTTCCCAGGCCCTGGAAGTCGTAGGGGCTGGTGCGCGGCTTGTAGGCGCCCATGCGGGTGGTGTCGATGCCCTCCGCGTGGAGCGCGGCCATCATCTCGCCGACGTGTTGGGGCTTGTCGACGGCGCAGAGCCCTGCGAAGAGCTTCACGCTCCGTTCGTCGAAGCGGACGCCGTTGTACTCGAAGCCGGGCGTCTCCTCGCCCGAGTGGCGGCCGATGAGGCGGTACTTCACCGAAACGCGCACGGCTTTCAACACCCCGGGCACGTTCTCGAAGATGTCGGTCGGCACGCTCCGCGTGGAGCCGATGAGATGGATCTCGGTGATGGAGGTCGTGGCGCCGCGGAACTCGTACTTCTTCGCGGTCACGCCCTCGTACCGCTCCGAGAGGCGGATGACGGAGGCGATGACGGCTTCGGGCGCGTCCGGTTCGAGCGTGATGATCATGCGCGGCTTCCTTGTCGCGACGTCAAAGCGTGACCTCCGTGGGCGCGGAACGGCGGGTGCGGCCTTACGACGGAGAGTATCGGCCGAGACCGGCCGATCATGAGACGGGATCTACTCGAACTCGGCCGCCGTCCGCCAGCGGTCGGACTTGATCGAGTAGCCGACGG
>DASTSZ010000268.1:0-3087 GCA_035760425.1 Candidatus Eiseniibacteriota bacterium
GACGGGTTCGTCCCTGGATGAGTACGGTGAATTGCCCGGCGGCGACGTCGTCGATCCCCAGGACCGTCGGACCGTCGATCATGAGGGCGGCCGTCGTCGCGTCGGCCTTAAAGCCGCTCACCATCTCGTTTAGGATGCGCAAAACGCGTTCGGGATCCTCGTCCGTGCTGATCGGAATGCGGCCCAGGGGCGCCGCCCACGACTTCGTGAGGTTGGTGACGATCTTGATCTCGCCGTTCGGGATGAAGTGGAGCGACCCGTCCCCGTCCCGGAGTTCGGTATGGCGCAGGGTCAGCCGCTCGATCGTGCCCGCCACGCCCGCCACCCGGACCACATCGCCCACCCCGTACTGATCGTCGTGGATGATGAAGAAGCCGCCCACCCAGTCGCGGATGAGAGACTGCGCGCCGAGTCCCGCCGCCACGCCGAATCCGCCCGCCGCGGCGAGGGCGGGGGTGATGTCGAGCCCCAGCTCCCGCACGGCCATGAGCGAGGCGACCACGAAGACGAGCGATCGCACGCCGCCGCGAAGGACGCCGCCGATCGTGCGGGCGCGCTTGTCGCGGGCCGACTCGTCCCCTTCGGTGCGGTCGCGCAACGTCTGCTCGAGGCGCGCGATGAGAACGCCGGAGAGCCGGACGACGAGGATCGCCCCGAGGACGATGATGCCGAGGCGGATGCCTAGCGCGATGACGTCGGCGGCTTCGACTTCAGCCGCGCGGGCCGGAAGCATGCGCGCGTCCTACCGGGCGGCGCGCGCGCGGCGCGCGGGCGAGGCGTCGACGATTTCGCGAACGAGGTCCTCGTACGACATGCCGACCGCCGCCGCCGCCTTGGGGACGAGGCTCGTCTCGGTCATGCCGGGGACCGTGTTCACTTCGAGGCAGTAGGGCGTGCCGTCGGTGGCCACGCGGAAATCGACGCGCGCGACGCCCTGGCAGCGGAGGGAGCGGTAAGCCTTCAGGCCGAGCGCGAGGAGCTTCTCGCTCTGGTCTTGCGGGAGCGCGGCCGGGCATTCGTAGCGGCTCGCGCCCGCGGTGTACTTGTGTTCGTAGTCGTAGAAGCCGCCTTCCGGAATGATCTCCACCACCGGCAGCGCGCGGCCGTTCAGCACGGTGACCGTCACTTCGCGCCCTTCGATAAAGCGCTCGACGAGGATGAGGCGGCCGTACTTCCGCGCGGTTTCGGCGGCGGCGCCGATCTCCTCCGCGCTGTTCACGCGCGTCACGCCGAAGGTCGAGCCCTGGTCGTTCGGCTTCACGATGATCGGATAGCCGCCCAGGTGCTTCAGGTCCGCGTCGGTGAGGCCGGGGCGCCACTTCGCCGTCGGCTCCTCCGGCGCCCACCACTCGCCCCACGCCGGCGTCGGGATTCCCTCCTGCGCGAAGATCCGCTTCGACATCGCCTTGTCCATGGCGACCGCCGAGGCGAGCATGCCGGAGCCGGTGTAGGGCGTGCCGGCGAGATCGAGGAACGCCTGGAGCGTGCCGTTCTCGCCGTCGCCGCCATGGAGCGCGATGAAGACGAGATCGGTGTCGTTCGGAATGGCGCGGAGGTAGAACTCGACGCCGCCATCCTTCGTGTCGACGGTGAGAACGTCGTGGCCCAGCGCCTGGAGCGCGCGGCCGACGCCCGCGCCCGTGCGGAGCGAGACGTCCCGTTCGGTGGTGTTGCCGCCCATCACGACCACGACCTTCATGCTCGTTCCTCCCTGCCGGGGCCCGGCGCGGCCGGCCCTAGCGCGCTACTTCGACGGACACGGCGGCCATGGCGGCGATCCCTTCGCCGCGGCCGATCGTGCCGAGTTTTTCGTTCGTCGTCGCCTTCACGGAGACGCGGTCGGGCTCGATGCCGAGCGCGTGCGCGATGTTCGCGCACATGGCGCCGACGTGCGGCGCGATCTTCGGCGCCTCCGCGATCAGGGTGGCGTCCACGTTCACGAGCCGCGCGCCCTTGTCGGCCGCGAGGCCCCGGATGATCTCGAGGATCGCCATGCTCGACACGCCGCGCCACTGGTGGTCCGCGTCGGGGAAGTGTTTCCCCAGGTCGCCCAGCGCGAGCGCGCCGAGGATGGCGTCTCCGATCGCGTGCGCCAGGACGTCGCCGTCCGAGTGCGCGCGAAGCCCGTACTCGTGCGCGATCGACACGCCGCCGAGCGTCAGCGGAAGGCCGCGCTCCAGACGGTGGATGTCGTAGCCGGTGCCGACGCGGGATTCGGTGGCTGGGCTGTTCAGGAACGCTCCGTGGCCGCTCCGGCCCGGAGCAGCGCGTTGAGAATGACCAGGTCGCTCGGCACCGTCAGTTTCCGGTTCCGCTCATCGCCCGGAACGACCGTCACCGGGACTCCCATCGCCTCGACCAAACCCGCCTCATCGGTGGCCGCGGCGCCGGCCTCGCGCGCATGCGCGTGAGCCTTCCGAAGTATATCACTAGCGAAGATTTGCGGGGTTTGGGCGCCCACGAGATTCTGGCGCGGAACGGAGCGGGCGATGGTGGCATTGGAGGGACCCGGGCAGGGGCCCGGTGTCACTTCCTTGATCGAGTCCGCGATCGGGAGCGCCGGGATGGCGGCGCCTGTGGCGCGGGCGGCTTCGAGCGTCTTGGTGATGAGCGGCGCGTCGATGAGGACGCGAGCGACATCGTGGACCGCGATGTAGGGGAGATTCGCGGTCAGGGCGGCCAGTGCGAGCGCGACGGATTCTTGCCTGGTTTCGCCGCCTTCGATGGCGCGGAGCCGGATGTTTCGTGGATTCGGCGCGAGCGCGAGCGTGCGAAGCGCGTCGGCCGTGAGTTCGGATGGAACCGTGACGACGATCTCGCCGACCGCCGGATGCGCGAGAAAGGTCTCCGCCACGCGCTGGAGCGCGGGCTTTCCGCCGACTTCGATGAGGAGTTTCGGGCCGAGCTCGCCCATGCGCTTCCCCTCGCCCGCGCCGGCGAGGATCACGGCGAGGTCGTGGGGTGGTGTGGTCGTCGGTGCGGGGGTTGATTTCTGTTTCGACTTGGGCACGGCTACTCCCCGATGGCGAGCGCGATCGCCTCGGCCAGCGTGGCGGCGGGTCGGACCTTGAACTTCGCGTCGGAGGC
>DASTSZ010000269.1:0-11600 GCA_035760425.1 Candidatus Eiseniibacteriota bacterium
TCACGGCGGACTTCGCACTGGAACTCGGACGCCCCGTCGGCGCCGTGCCGTGGGACCCTCGAGGGCCGCTCGCGGAAGCCCCGCTCGCCCTCTTAGCCGCCGGTCAAGCCTCCGTGATCCGCGGAGGCCAAGACGTATTCCAGTTGATCCAACGATCCTCGGGGGTGGGAGGGACGGCACAGAAGGGGGCTCTGGGAGTATGCGTCGCGGCTTCGCCGCTTGCGAACTCCCTCCGCCCCCTTCTGCGCCGTCCCTCCCTCACTCGCCGCGCGTCGAGTTCGACGGATCACGAGATGGACCTGTTCATCACCGAGCGTGAGCGGCGGTTACTGAAGGCGCTTCGGCGATTCGCGGAGTCGCTCGAGGTTGCCGCGGAGCGCGCCGGGATGTCGATGGCCGAGGCGGGGGCGGCGTTCGTGGTGCTGGAGCTGGCTGGGCGGGCCGAGCGCGTCGATGGCGGACTCGTCCGTCGAACGTTGGAGGCGGATTAGCGTGGGACGTTCTCGGCCCCTTCGACCACTTCGGCACGCGCTGGAAACGGGTGCGCTGAACTTCCTCACGTTTGTCGCGCGGGCGATTCCGTTGCCGGCGGCCAGCGATCTTGGCGATGTGCTCGGGCGGATGGCGCTTCCGTTTCTGGCGAAGCGGCGGCGGATTGCTACGGAGAACTTGGAGCGGGCGCTCGGATTGTCGCCGCGTGATGCGGAGGCGATGACGCGCGCCGTGTTTCGGCAGCTCGGTCGTTCGTTCGTCGAGTTTCTCGCGCTCCCGGCGCACGGGTGGGACGAGCTGAATCGGCGGGTGGTCTTCGACGAGGGGATCGCGCGGCTCGAGGCGCACGCGAAGTCGGGGAAGGGCGCGGTGCTCGTCACGGCGCACTACGGCAATTGGGAACTCTTCGGCGCGGCGGTGGGCCGGCGCGTCGGCGGCGTGGCCTACGTCTTTCCGCCGCAATCGAACCCCGGTTCGGGCGCGCGGATCAACGAGACGCGAAGCCGACTGGGCGTCGAACTGATCGACATGGAGCAGGGCATGCGCCGCGCGCTGAAACGCGTCCTCCAAGGCGGCCACATCGGGATGCTGATGGATCAGGACGCAAGGAAGATCGGCGTCCACGTACCGTTTTTCGGGAGGCCCGCCTCGACGCTCACGGGGCCGGCGCGCCTCGCCATTCGCGCGCGGGCGCCCATCTACTTCGGGCTCCTCGATCGCACGGGGCATGCGACCTTCGAGGGGAAGACGCTCGCGTGGCTCGAGCCGATTCCCGGGGCCGACGAGGAGACCGAGCTGCTACGGCTGACGACCGCCATGAACGAGGCGCTCGAGAAGGCGGTGCGCGAGCGGCCCGATCACTGGTACTGGATTCACCGGCGTTGGAAGACGCCGCCGCCCGACCCTACGACGTGAAGCCGATCTCCTTCGACGATCCCTCGCCGGGCGTGCGGATCTTCCCGAACTGATCCTCGTACTTCTTCACGTTCTGCTCGAGCGCCCCGAGCAGGGCTCGGACGTTCGGCGGCGTCATGATGACGCGCGCGAAGACCTTGCTCTTCGGGCTTCCGGGGAGAACCCGCGCGAAATCGAGCACGAACTCCGATAGGGAGTGGCTGATCACCACGAAATTGGAGTAGATCCCCTCCGCTTCCTTCTCCCCCAGCTCCACGTTCAGCGTCTGGGGCTGGGACTGCCGATTCGGCTCCATCCTAAGATTCCTCCTTCCAACCGGTTACATGCGAATTCCCTCCTCAAGATAGGCCGCCGATTGCCGTAAATCAACCTGTACGACGGACTTCCGGGAGAGTTCTGCCTAGGACGAGGAGGAGGAGCCTGATGGGCGTGTCGCGGCCGGCCAAGAATGCCTCGATCGAGGTGACGCTACTCGAGTCGTGGAAACGATTTGCGGTCCGGCGCTGCGGCTCCGCCGAGAGCGTGGCGTCGGGGGCCTGCTATCTCGACCCGCGCCCCTGCCCGTTCGAGGCGCGCCCCGACTTCGAGGCCCGCTTCCGGAGCGACTGCGTGCATTGCGGCCGGATGCAGGAACGGGTCGCCGCGCACGCGCCCGCGCCGGAAGGCGCGTCCGGCATCGCGCCGACGTTGGGGCTCCTGATCCGGCTCCTCGAGGAGGGCGGCGATTCCGACGCCGGGGAAGATGGTCGCTATCACGCGGCGTCGCTCCTTCTCCGCGCCCTTCCGCACTTCCACGCCGCGTCCAATCCGCGCCGCGTCCTCCGTCTCCTCCTCGGCGGGGTCGCCGGCGCGTTTCCGGAGATCGTCGACGACGCGCTCTTCTTCGACGTCGCGTCCGAGGGAGGCGTCCTGCGGCTCGCGGCCTCCTTCCGCCGCGCCGACGTGAAGCGGGAGCCCGCCTCGCGCGACGCGTGGCTCGACGCCGACACGCTCGAACGAAGCGGCGGGTTCGACGTCTCCGTGCACGAGGGGCTCCGAGAGGAACCGCTCCTGCTCGACGAGGATCGCGATCTCCTGGCCGACGCCGTCTACGACGGCCGTTCGGCGGTCGTCGCCAAGCCGTCGCGCGAACTCCGTCTGCCGACGCGCCTCGTGGAGCATCTTCCCGACGGGCCGACGGCGATCCTGCCGGTCTTCGGCCGCGAGCGCGTGCGGGGCGTTCTCGTTCTCGCCGCGTCGGCGTCGATCGGCGGTTTCACGTCCGAGCAACTGGAACTCCTCGCCTGCGCGGCGGCCGAGGCGGGGCTCGCGCTCGAGGGCGGCTCCCTCGAGATCGCGGCGCGCCGCCGGTCGGACGCGCTCCGCGCGGTCGAGGGCTTCTTGGTCGCGACGCGCGGAGCGTCCGACTCGGACGCCGTCGCCGAAGCGGCGTCGCACGCGCTCGAGGCCGCGACCGGCGCGCCCCTCGTCGTCACCTGGATCCGCGCCATCGACGGCGCGCTCGTGCCCGGGCCCTCGCTCGGCGAGTCGGCCGCCGCGGACGCGCCCCTCTCGGAGACGGGCGAGACGCTTCGCCGCTGGTTCGACGCCGACGCGCAGCCGGTTCGCGTGGCCGACGTCGCCGACGACGCCCGTTTCGCGAGCGGCCTGCCCGAGGAGTGGGGCGCCGCGATCGCCGTGCCCTATCGGCTCGACGACAAGACCTGGGGCGTGGGCCTGGCGATCCGCCGCCGGAGCAGCCACGGCGCCTCGTCGGGATTCGACGCCGAAACGACCGAAGCCGCGGCGCTCGTGGCCGAGGCGGTTTCCGCGGCCCTCTCCCGCGCCCGCCAATTCGAGCGGGCGCGCGAGACCGAGCGAAAGCTGCGCGACGTCGAATCGCAGCTGAAGCACGCCGACAAGATGATCGCCGTCGGCGAGCGCGGCATGCACGTCGCGCAGGAGATTCGAAACCCGATCGCCGCCATCGCCGGGCTCGCGAAGCGGCTCGCGCGCGACGCCGAGGAGGGGAGCGAGAAGCGGGAGTATCTCGACATCATCCTCCGCGAGACCGATCGCCTCGAACGCGTCCTCGGGGAGCAGCTCTCGCTGGCGCAGATGACGAAGCCGCGGCTGAAGCTCCAGAGCATGAACGTCCTGGTGCAGGAGGCGCTCGAGCAGCAGTCGGACGAACTCGTGCGGCGGCGCGTTCGGTTGCTGAAGCGGCTCGCGCCCGATCTGCCGAGCCTCCTCCTCGACGAGGACAAGATCCGCCAGGTCGTCTCCAACGTGCTTCACTACGCGCTCACGTCGGTGCCGGCCGGCGGGCGCGTTCGCGTCGAGACGCGGACGGGCGGCGGCATGGTGCAGGCGGAGATCGCACACGACGGTCCCAAGGTGCCGGGGGAATCGCTCGACCGACTCTTCGTCCCGTTCTCCGCCACGCGCCGCTACGGCGCGGGGGTCGGATTGGCGGTGGCCTATCAGGTGGTGCGGGAGCACGGCGGGGAAATTCGGGCCCGAAGCGAGGGGGACTGGAGCAGCATCGTCACGGTCTACCTGCCGATGCGCGAGAACACGGACCGGCGGGCCAAGCCCGACCGCCGCGCGGGACGGACGGAGCGGCGCCGGCGCAGCGCCTGACGGTTGACCGAGGTACGGGCGCGTGGTACCTTTGTCTGCTGTCGCGACCCTAGCTCAGTTGGTAGAGCACCGCACTGAAAATGCGGGTGTCCGCAGTTCGATTCTGCGGGGTCGCACCACTTTCGATCCCGCCCCGCGCGACGGCGCGGGGGCCGCATGGCGAGCTGGTGTAGCTCAGCTGGTAGAGCAACGCACTCGTAATGCGTAGGTCAGCGGTTCGATTCCGCTCACCAGCTCCATGTTCCAGCGGCCCGTGACACCCTCCGAAAGAATCCCAATGAACGAAAGAATCGACCCCCTCGACGGGCTGATGATCAGCGCATCGGGCGTTCGCGGCATCGTCGGCGAGCGCTTGACCCCGGACGTGATCCTCCGCGTGGCGGGCGCGCACGGCGCGAGCCTCGGCCCCGGCCCGATCGTGGTCGGGCGCGACTCCCGCCCGAGCGGCGCCTGGGTCTCGCGCGCCGCGCAGGCGGCGCTCATGGCGATCGGACGCGACGTCATCGATGTCGGCATCGCGCCGACGCCCACCATCCTCTACGCCATCCGCCACCACGGCGCGGCCGGCGGCCTCGCCATCACGGCGAGCCACAATCCGGCGCCCTGGAACGCCCTCAAGCTCTTCGGACCGGGCGGCACCTTCCTCGCGCCCGCGCAGTCCGACGAGGTCGCGCGACGCGCCCGCCAAGGCATGCCGGCGTGGGTCACGCACGAACGGGTCGGCGGCGCGCGCGAGGACGACGACGCGATCCGCCGCCATCGCGAGGCGATCCTCGCGCTCCCCGGTCTCGATCTGGCGCGCATTCGCGCGCGCGCGTTCCGCGTGGCCATCGACGCCGTGAACGGCGCGGGCTCGGAGGCGACGCCCGCCTTGCTGCAGGAGCTCGGCTGCTCGCTCGAGCGGATCCACTGCGTGCCCGACGGGAAGTTTCCGCGCGTGCCCGAGCCGTTGCCCGAGAACCTCAAAGACCTCGGCGCCGCCGTCCGGCGCGCGGGCGCGGCCATCGGCTTCGCGAACGATCCCGACGCCGACCGCCTCGCGATCGTGGACGAGAAGGGCGATCCGATCGGGGAGGAGCGGACGCTTCAGATCGCGGTCGACTGGGCGCTTCGCCGTCGCGCGGGCCTCGTGGTGGTGAACGCCTCCACGTCGCTCGGCGTCGAGTTCATCGCGCGCCGCTACGGCGCGAACGTCGAACGCTCGCGCGTCGGCGAGGCGCACGTGGCGGAGCTCCTCATGGCCCGCGGCGGCGTCATCGGCGGCGAGGGGAACGGCGGCGTCATCTACCCCGAACTCCACGCGACGCGCGACGGCCTTCTGGCCGCCGCCATCGCGCTCGACTGGCTCTCGCTCGACGACCGGCCGCTCTCGGAGCGGGTGGCGGAACTCCCGCCGCTCGTCATGGTGAAGCGGAAGCTCGATCTCAAGATCACGGCGGCCGCCGCGCTCGGCGCCGCGCTCGAAGAGGCCTTCCCGGACGGAACGCGGAACCAACTGGACGGAGAGAAGTTCATCTGGAAAGATCAATGGGTGCAAGTCCGCGCCTCGGGGACGGAGCCGGTCGTCCGGATCATCGCCGAAGCGCCGACGGAGACCCGCGCGGAGGCGTTGGTGACGCGAGCCGTGGACGCGGCGACGCGTTCGCAGTCCGCGGGCATCTCGGCTTAGAGGGGGCGCGACCATGTGCGGCATCGTTGGCTATGTCGGGGAGCAGGAGTCTCTCCCGATCCTTCTCGAGGGCCTGCGCCGTCTCGAGTATCGCGGTTACGACTCGGCCGGCGTCGCCATTCTGAACGGCCACGGCCTCAAGATCGAGAAAGCCGCCGGGAAGATCAGCGAACTCGAGAAGAAGATCGAGTCGGCCCGCCCCGTCGGGACGCTCGGCATCGCGCACACCCGCTGGGCCACGCACGGCGAGCCGAACACCGTGAACGCCCATCCCCACACCGATTGCTCCGGGCGGATCGCGGTCGTCCACAACGGCATCATCGAGAACTACTCCACCATCAAGACGAAGCTCCAGCAGGAAGGGCACAAGTTCACCACCGACACCGACACCGAGGTGATCGCCCACCTGATCGAGAAGTTCTACGACGGCAATCTGGAATCGGCCGTCTCCTCCGCGCTCCGGCATCTCACCGGCACCTACGGCATCGCGGTCATCTCGAGCGACGAGCCGCGAAAGATCGTCGGCGCCCGCCACGGCAGCCCGCTCGTGGTCGGCATCTGCGACAACAACGAATACATTCTCGCCTCCGACGTCTCGGCCATCATTCGGCACACGAATCAGGTCGTCTATCTCGACGATGAGGAGATGGTCGTCCTGACCCCGCAGGGGATCCAGACGAGCAATCTTCGCCAGGAAGCGGTCTCGAAGAAGGTGGAGACCGTCGATTGGGACCTCGAGATGATCGAGAAGGCGGGCTTCCCGCACTTCATGCTGAAGGAGATCTTCGAGCAGCCGACGTCGCTTCGGAACACGCTTCGCGGCCGCCTGCTCGTGGAGGAGGGGACGGCGCGGCTCGGCGGGCTCAACATGAGCATCCCCGAGCTCCGCGGCATCAACCGCGTCATCATCACCGCGTGCGGCACGTCGTGGCACTCCGGGCTCATCGGCGAATACCTCATCGAGGAGCTCGCCCGCATCCCGGTCGAAGTCGAGTACGCCTCGGAGTTCCGCTACCGGAATCCGATCCTCGAGCCGGGCACGGTCGTGATCGCCATCAGCCAGTCGGGCGAGACGGCCGACACGCTGGCCGCCATGCGCGAGGCGAAGCGGAAGGGCGCGCGCGTGCTCGGCGTCTGCAACGCGGTCGGCTCGACCATCGCGCGCGAATCGGACGGCGGCGTCTACATCCACGCCGGCCCCGAGATCGGCGTCGCCTCGACCAAGGCGTTCACCTCCCAGGTCGCGGCCCTCATGCTCCTCACGCTCTATCTCGGCCGGTTGGGCGAACTCTCGCCCGAACTCGGCGCGGAACTGGCGCGCGAGATGGAAGCGCTGCCGGGCAAGGTGGAGCAGATCCTCGCCGGGCACGAGCGGATTCGCGAGATCGCACGCGCGAACGCGCATCACAACAACTTCCTCTACCTCGGCCGCGGCGTGAACTTCCCGGTCGCGCTCGAAGGCGCGCTCAAGCTGAAGGAGATCTCCTACATCCATGCCGAGGGCTACCCCGCGGCCGAGATGAAGCACGGCCCCATCGCGCTCATCGACGAGAACATGCCGGTCGTCTTCATCTGCACGCAGGATTCGGCGTACGAGAAGGTCCTCAGCAACATGGAGGAAGTTCGCGCGCGGAAGGGGAAGATCATCGCGGTGGCCACCGAAGGGGACCAGCACGTCGCCAAGAAGGCCGACCACGTCCTCTACATTCCGCACACGATGGGGCCGCTCACGCCGCTCCTCTCCGTGATCCCGCTCCAGCTCCTCTCCTATTATGTGGCGGTGGAGCGCGGGTGCGACGTCGACCAGCCGAGGAATCTCGCGAAGAGCGTGACGGTCGAATGAGCGGGCGCCCGGGATCCACGCCGATCGCGGCGGGCGGCGCGCCGGCGCCCATCGGCCCCTACGCTCCCGGCCGCGTCGTGCAGGGCCCGGGCACCTGGGTCATCACCTCGGGCCAGACCGGCATCGACCCCGCGACGGGCGCCCTCGTCGAGGGCGGCGTGCCCGCCCAGACCGAACGCGTGCTCCAGAACGTGCGCGCCGTGCTTCAGGCCGGCGGCGCCGATCTCGCCGACGTCGTGAAGACGACGGTCTTCCTCTCCGACATGTCGAACTTCGCGGCGATGAACGAGGTCTACGCCCGCGTCTTCGGCGACCACAAGCCCGCCCGCACGACCATCGCGGCGAAGGGGCTCCCGCTCAATTGTCTCGTGGAGATCGAAGCCTGGGCCTTCCGGCCGTGAACCACACGCGGCGGGACGTCTTCCGCCTGACCGAGCAGGCCTCCTGCGCGGGCTGAGCGGCGAAATTGGGTCCGGAGGACCTGAAGAACGTACTTCGATCGCTTCCGCGCCCGCCGCGCGGCTCCAAGGTGCTGGTCGGACCCGAGACGTGGGACGACGCCGGCGTCTACAAGGTGTCGCCGCGCCTCGCGCTCGTGCAGACCGTCGACTTCATCACGCCGGTCCTGAACGACCCCTACGAGTACGGGCGGGTGGCGGCCGCCAACGCGGTGAGCGACGTCTACGCCATGGGCGGGACGCCGCTGACGGCGCTCTCGGTCGTCTGCTTCCCGGAGAAGGAGGACCCGACGATTCTCCGCGAGATGCTCCGCGGGGGCGCGGCGATGCTCCGCGCGGCGAAGGTGTCGCTCCTCGGCGGCCACACCGTGCGCGATCCCGAGATCAAATTCGGCTTCGCGGTGACGGGCACGGTGGAGCCGCGTCGCGTCGTGACGAACGCGGGCGCGAAGGCGGGCGATCTGATCGTGTTGACGAAGCCGCTCGGGACGGGAATTCTCGCGACCGCGCTCAAGCGGCGGCTCTTGTCGGCGCCCGACTTGAAGCGCCTGACGACGCAGATGACGACGCTCAATCGCGACGCCGCGGCGGCCATGACGGCGGCGGGCGCGAGCGCCGCGACCGACGTGACCGGCTTCGGGCTCCTGGGGCACGCGCTCAACGTCGCCCGCGCGAGCCGGAAGACGATTCGCATCTGGAGCCAGGCGGTGCCGGTCCTCGACGCCGCCACCGCGTTCGTGGCGCAGGGCGTCTGGGCGAAGGGGCTCCAATCGAATCTCGACTACCTGAACGCGGAAACCGAGTGGGACGGCGAGGTGAGCGAGGGAACGCGGCGGCTCTTCGCCGATCCGCAGACGTCGGGCGGGCTCTTCGTCACGATCGCGCCCTCCCGCATGAACGATTTCCAGAAGCGGCTGGCGCGACTGCGCGTGCGCGCGGCCGTGATCGGCGAGGTGACCCCGCGCCGGGGGCGCCCGCTCCGAGTGGTGGCATGAAGCGGCGATTCGCGCGGGGACGGATGGGATCTGGTGTTCTCCGAGGACTTCAAATCCTTCTGTCGGGCGGCTCCGCCGTCCGAGGTGGGTTCGATTCCCACACGTTCCCGCCATCGCGGCACCGGGCGGCGCGGGCATGCCGGATCTGATCGGCCGGTGGCTCGCGCTCGATTGGCATGATCCGTTCGTCGTCGCCCTGGTCGGAGTCATCCTCGTCGTCGCGCTCTGGCGACGCTGGGCGCTCGTGCTCCTCGCCGCGCTCGTCGTCGCGCTGGGGCAGGGCGTCGACTATCTGCTCCGCCACGCCGACCTCTCGCCCGCGCTTGCGCAGGGATTCCTCCTCGCCGTCTACGGGGTCGGCGCGCTCTTCCTCGTCTTCCTCGCCGTCGCGCGTTTCACATCCAAACGCTGACGGGCGCGCGCGCGCCGGCGGGCGGATCGCGGCCTGGATCGCGGCGTGTCTGTTCGTCGCCGCGGCGGGGACAGCCCGCGCGCAGACCACGCCCCTCGACACCTCGCCCGCGCCGAGCCCGGCGATCGCCGACACGACGTCGAACCGCGGCGCGCCGGCCGACTCCGCCGCCGGCGCCGATTCGGCCGCCGCCGCCTCGCAACCGCCGATTCGCTGGAACAGCGCGCCGCCCGCCGCGCGGGACACGACTTCCCGCCACGTGACGCCCTTTTTCGTCATGGCGCGATCGGCCATCGTGCCGGGATGGGGACAGGTGTACAATCGACAGCCGCTCAAAGCGGTGCTGGTCGTGGCGGGCGAGGGGTTCCTGACCTATAAGATCTTCCAGGAACTCGGACGCGAGAACGACGCCATCGACCGCAAGGCCGTCGCCGCCGATCCGATCGAGTCCGACTTGGCGGAGGCCGACCGGATCAATCACAAGAATCGGAAGATCGACTGGATCTGGTGGACCGCCGCCGCGCATCTGCTGCAGATGGCCGACGCGTACGTGGACGCCCACTTCGTCAATTTCGACGCCGAGTTCGGACCGGAGGACGACCGGTCGAGCTCTCGAGGCGCGCCGCGCCTGCGTCTTTCCCTGACCGCGAGATTCTGAACCGAACCGAATGAGCCACCGCGACCACATCCGAAACTTCTGCATCATCGCCCACATCGACCACGGGAAGTCGACGCTCGCGGATCGCCTCCTCGAACTGACCGACACCATCCCCAAGTCGAAGATGAAGGCGCAGGTCCTCGACAACATGGACCTCGAACGGGAGAAGGGGATCACCATCAAGTCCCACGCCATCGCCATGCGCTACACGGCGGCGAACGGCGAGGACTACACCCTGAACCTCATCGACACGCCGGGCCACGTCGACTTCACGTACGAGGTCTCGCGGAGCCTCGCCGCCTGCGAGGGCGCCATTCTGGTCGTCGACGCGTCGCAGGGGGTCGAAGCGCAGACGATCTCCAACCTCTATCTCGCGCTCGAGCAGAAGCTGACGATCGTCCCCGTGATCAACAAGGTCGACCTCCCGGCCGCCATGCCCGACGAGGTTTCGCTCGAGACCGCGCAGCTCCTCCACGTCGAGCCCGAGGATTGCGTGCGCGTCTCGGCGAAGGAGGGGAAGAACGTCGGCGCCGTGCTCGAGGCGATCGTGGCGCGCATCCCGCCGCCCCCCGACAAGGGCGACGGCTCGCTCCAGGCGCTCATCTTCGACTCGGTCTTCGACCAGTACCGCGGCGTCATCGTCTACGTCCGCGTCATGCGCGGCAGGATCCGCGCGGGCGATCACATTCGCTTCCACTCCACGGGCCGGAGCTACGAGGTGCTGGAAGTCGGCGTGCTCCGGCTCGGATACGAAGCGCACGAGGAACTCGTCTCGGGCGACGTCGGCTACGTCATCGCGAACGTGAAGGTCGTGTCCGACGCGCGCGTGGGCGATACGGTCACCTCCGCCGAAGACGAGTCGCCCGAGGCGCTCCCCGGCTACCGCCCGGTGAAGCCGATGGTCTTCTCGGGGCTCTACCCGATCGAGGCCGAGTCGTACGAGGATCTGAAGGAGTCGCTGGAGAAGCTCCAGCTGAACGATGCCTCGCTCACCTACGAGCCGGAGACCTCGCTCGCGCTCGGGTTCGGCTTCCGCTGCGGCTTCCTCGGGCTCCTGCATCTCGAAATCGTGCAGGAGCGACTCACGCGCGAATACGGCCTCGACCTCATCGCCACGGTGCCGAGCGTGGAGTACCACGTGCTGAAGACGAACGGGGATCTCATCATGGTCGACAATCCGGCCCTCATGCCGCCGGCCAACCTGATCGAGACGATCGAGGAGCCGTTCGTGAAGGTCCAGATCGTCGTGCCGACCGAGTACGTCGGGAACATCATGCAGCTGGTGCAGGACCGGCGCGGCGTCTTCATGGGGATGGAGTATCCGAGCCCCGAGCGCGCGCACCTCGGCTACGAGATCCCGCTCGCGGAGATCGTGCTCGACTTCTACGACCGCCTGAAATCGATCAGCCGCGGCTACGCGTCGCTCGACTACGAGCTGGGCGGCTTCAAGACCGCCGAACTCGTGAAGATGGACCTGCTCCTGAACGGCGAGCCGGTGGACGCGCTCTCGATGATCGTCCACCGCGACAAGTCGCA